>CALMOL010000396.1 GCA_937871685.1 uncultured Verrucomicrobiota bacterium | reverse complement strand
GGCCGAGGGCGAGCGCGCCCCGCGGGGCGGCGGCGAGTTGGTCGAAGTGCTTGGCTGGACGGATCGCATCCCGGACCTGCTGCGCTCGCACCACCTCGTGGTTTCGAAAGCCGGCGGTGCCACGGTGCAGGAGGCCATCGCGGCGGGCTGCCCGATGGTGCTCTCGCAGGTCGCGCCCGGGCAGGAGGAGGGAAACGCGCAGCTCCTTCTTTCCCATCGCGCCGGTGCCACGGCCCTCGGCGGACCCGCCGACGCGGCCGCGGCCGTGGGCGAGGCCTTCGCCGGAAACGCCGCGCGCTGGACCGAGTGGTCGGCAAACCTCGCGCGGCTCTCGCGCCCCGCCGCCGCGCTGGACATCGCGCGCGAGGTGCTGGCGATGATCGCGGCGGCCGCGCGGTGACGGGTCAGTCTGGGATCACGATCCGCGCCGGAAATTTCGGGCAAAGGCGCGAACGCCGCCGCGCCGGCTCGCCCGCACCGTGAAAGAATTGCAGCCGATCCTGGTCGTCGCAGATCCACACCTCTTCCGCACCCGCGGCAAAATAGAGCGCGCGCTTTTCCTCGATCTCCCGCCGGGTGTTCGAAGGGGAAAGCACCTCGACACAGATCTCCGGCGCGCCGGGCAAACAAGATTTTCCTCGAAGTTTTGCCCACCGCGGCCGTGAGATCCAAGCCACGTCCACGCCTTTCACCCCGTCCGCCGTGGACACCGGGCACTCGGAGATGACACGGCCTTTCGGGAGGAGGAGGCGGAGCAAGTGGATGATTTCGCTTTGCACGTTGCCGTGCTCAGGGGCAGGAGGCGGGGACATGTAGGTGTTGCCGAAGCGGTCGGTTTCCACGCGCCACGGCACGCGGGCGAGGAAAGGATCGGCCAGCACCTCGGCCCAGCGGCGCAGGTTGAAGGCGGTCTGGTCGCGCCGCACCGGCAGGCGGATGACCAGCTCCCGTGGCCGGGCCGACGAGCTGCGGCGCGAGGCGGGAACGGCGGGCGCGTGCATGGAAAAAGCTTGCCACGCCCCTCGCCGGCCAGCGAGGGGAAAGGCCGCCGCGAACGTTTCCGGCGTCCGGCCGCGATTGACGCGGCGGACTTAGTGTGTTGAATAAACACTATCATTCGACAGTCTTTGCACCTCACATGATGACCCCAAAGCCTTCTCACCCCACCGCCGGCCTCGGCGTGATCGTCGGCCGCTTCCAGACGCCCTTCCTCTCGGAAGCGCACGTGGACCTCATCCGCACCGTGGCGGCGCGGCACGCGAAGATCCTGATCGTGCTCGGCGTGGGGCCGGCCTTGGTCACGCGCCGCAACCCGCTGCCCTTCGAGGCGCGCAAGCAGATGCTCCTCGAGGCCTTCCCCGAGGCCACGGTGCTCCCGCTCAAGGACGGCCCCTCCGACGCCGCCTGGAGCCGCCGGCTGGACGAGCTGATCTCCGACACCTTTCCCACCGACGACGCGATGCTCTACGGCGGGCGCGACGGCTTCGTCGCCTCCTACTCCGGCCGCCATTCCGCGACGGAGCTGGAGTCGCCGGCGCGCGCCTCCGGCACGGCCCTGCGCGAGGAGGCGGCGCGCCGCGCGCGCAACTCACAGGACTTCCGCGCCGGCGTGGTCTTCGCGGCCTTCCACCAGTATCCGAAGTGCTTCCCCACCGTGGACGTGGCGATCTTCTCCGAGGACGGGACGCGCCTCCTTCTCGCCCGCAAGGAGGCAGAAAGCGACTTCCGCTTCATCGGCGGCTTCGCTGATCCGGACTCGCCGTGCTACGAGGCCGACGCGCGCCGCGAGGTGCAGGAGGAGACCGGCGTGGAGATCACCGAGCCGGAATACGTCGGCAGCCTCCTGGTCGATGACTGGCGCTACCGCGGCGAGGTGGACAAGATCAAGTCGCTGCTCTTCCGCGCTCGCCTCGTGTCCGGCCGGCCACAGGCGCAGGACGACATCGCGGAGGTGCGCTGGTTCGACGTGGCCAAGCTCACCGACGCCGATTTCATTCCCACGCACCGTCCGTTGTGGGCATTGCTGCGCGGAAGGGGAAGCCACGGAGGCACGGAGAACACGGAGGCAAATCCTCGCGTCTGATCGCGTCCTTTCGTTCACGCAAGATTCAACTCGATCCATGCAACTCAACCTCCTGCGCCGCAGCGATTCCTACAAATACACGCACTGGCGCCAATACCCACCGGGCACCACGCACGTTCATTCCTACCTCGAGGCGCGCGGCGGGCGCTTCACCGAGTCGGTGTTCTTCGGGCTGCAATATTACCTGCGCGAATACCTCGCCGGCGCCGTGGTCACGCGGGAGAAGATTGAGGACGCGGACCGCTTCGTGCGCGCGCACCTCGGCGGCGACCACTTTCACCGCGCGATGTGGGAGCACATCCTGGACAAGCACGGCGGCCGCCTCCCGGTGCGCATCCGTGCCGTCCCCGAGGGCACGGTGATGCCGGTGCACCACGCGCTGATGACCATGGAGAACACGGACCCGATGTGCGCGTCGCTGCCGTGCTTCCTCGAGACGCTGTTGCTCAAGGTTTGGTATCCGACGACCGTGGCCACGCTCTCGCGGGAGATCAAGAAGCTCATCGGCGGCTTCCTGGAGCGCACGGGCGATCCCGCGCTGCTGCCGTTCAAGCTCCATGACTTCGGCTACCGCGGCGCGTCGAGCGAGGAATCCGCGGCCATCGGCGGCGCGGCGCACCTCGTGAACTTCCAGGGCACCGACACCGTCCTGGCCATCGAGATGCTGCAGGACTACTATGGCGCCACGGAAATGCCGGCTTTCTCCGTGCCGGCGGCGGAGCATTCCACCATCACGGCATGGGGCGAGGCCGGCGAGGAGGACGCCTACCGCAACATGCTCCAGCAGTTCCCCGAGGGGATCGTGTCCGTGGTGAGCGATTCCTACGACCTTTTCCGCGCCGTCGAGACAATGTGGGGCGACCACCTCCGCGACGACGTGCTCGCGCGCCGCGGCGTGCTCGTGGTGCGGCCGGACTCCGGCAATCCCAAGGACATCGTGCTCGCCACGGTGCAGAAGCTGGCCGCGCGCTTCGGCGCGGAGGAGAACTCCAAGGGATTTCTCGTCCTCAACCCGAAGGTGCGCGTGATCCAGGGCGACGGCGTGAATCTCTTCTCCATCGGCGAGATTCTAGAGCACGTCACCGGCCACGGGTTCTCGGCCGACAACGTGACCTTCGGCATGGGCGGCGCGCTCCTGCAGCAGGTGAACCGCGACACGATGCAGTTCGCCATCAAGGCGAGCTGCGTGACGGTGAACGGCCGCGAGCGCGACGTGCGCAAGCATCCCGCCACCGACGCTTCCAAAGCTTCGAAGGCCGGCCGCCTCGCCCTCGTGCGCGGCGGCGATGGCCGCTGGGAAACGCGTCGCATGCCCTTTGCCGGCGAGTATCCCGACGACGTGCTGGAAACCGTCTTCGAGGACGGCCGCATCACCCTCGAGCACACGCTGGCCGAAATTCGCGCGCGAGCGGAGAAGGTCTGATCTTTTCGCCCCCAGGTCGCGCCGTTGGACAGCGCCGATGGCGCGCCGAGTTCAAAACTCCCGCGCGAGGAGGTGGTCAGCCAGCTCGTTCAGCCGCGCGGCGTTCGCGCCGAGCGGCTTCAACGCGGCGCGGGCCTCGGCGGTGAGGCGGCGGGCTTCCTTTCGCGCGCCGGCCAGGCCGAGCAGGGCGGGATAAGTAGCCTTCTGCGCGCGCACATCCTTGCCGGCGCTCTTGCCGAGCTTCTCGGTGGTCTGCGTCACGTCGAGGATGTCGTCGATGACTTGGAAGGCGAGGCCGAGCGCGTGGCCGAATTTCGTCAGCGTCGCGAGCTGGGCCTTGGGCGCGTTGGCGCTCATCGCGCCGAGCCGGATCGAAGTCGTCAGCAGCGCGGCGGTCTTGCACTCGTGGATGAAGCGGAGCTGGGCGAGCGAGATCTTCTTCCCCTCACCTTCAAGGTCCGCCACCTGGCCGGCGATGAGCTTGAGCGAGCCGGCGGCGTGGGCGAACTCGCGCACCAGCGCGCGCATGTCGTAGCGCGGCCACGTCTCGGCGTGGCCGAGGATCTCGAAGGCCACGGTGAGCAGGGCATCGCCCGCGAGGATCGCCATGCCGTCGCCGAAGACCTTGTGGTTGGTGGGGCGACCGCGGCGGAAGTCATCGTTGTCCATCGCCGGCAGGTCGTCGTGGACGAGCGAGTAGGTGTGGACGCATTCCACGGCGCAGGCCAGCGGCAGCGCGGCTTCCAGCGTGCCGCCACACGCTTCGGCCGCGGCGAGGCAGAGCACGGGTCGCAGGCGTTTGCCGCCGGCGAAGAGCGAGTAGCGCATCGCGCGGTGAATGGTGGCCGGGCGGCGCGTCTCGGGCGGCAGAAAGCGATCGAGCGCGGCATCTACCTGCTTGGCGCGGGAGGAAAGGTATTCAGCGAGAGATTCCACGGGGCGGGCAAGGTGGAAGGCTCGCGCGAAAATGCCAGCGGGGAGGCAACGCGGGGTCAACGACCCGCTCAGCCGCGCCGTCCGAGCCACGCGCCGATCTTTCGGCCCCAGGCGAGCACGGCCCAGGCCAGGGCCAGCCAGAGCACGCCCATCAGGCCGAGCACGCCCAGGTCCAGCGCAAGGCGCGACACCGTTTTCCCGCCGGGCAGCACGGCCCTGATCGATGGCGCGCTCAAGTTGCCGACGCGTTCGCCGCTCGCGTTCGTTCCCGGCGGCGAAAACGTCCGCGCGAAATCCTTCATCTTCAGCCCCGCATCGGGACCGACGCCCTCGCCCCGCGCGACGATCTCGCGGGCGGGGCGGAGGCGGTCCGCGGAGGCCGCGATCTGTCGCTCGGCTTCGAGCAGTTCCGCGCGTTCCTCGGGCGTCTGGCGGGACGGCTCCTTCGCGCCGTAGATGATGTTGTCCGCCTGGAGCACTTCCTTCAGCTCCTCCTTGGCGCGGAGATACCGCGCGAAAAAGCCGGAATCGCGCTGCAGCACCACGAGCGCCTCATAGCCCCAGCGGGAGGGCATCGCTTGCGCGGCCCAGGGCGGCCGGGCGCCGGCGTCCGCCTCGTTCGCGGGCCGGGGCGCGGGCCAATGAAGGTGCGCCATGCGCTCAAACTTGAACGGCTCGGCGCCCGCCAGGATGATCTGCGGGACCAGCAGGATCGGGATCAGGGCCGAGGCCGCCTTATCCGTCATCGCCGGCAGCGCGGAAAAAAACAGGCCCAGCGTCAGGGCGGAAAACCCGACCGTGCCCAGCACCAGCCAGTAGCCGAGCCACAGCTCATGCACGCCCATCAGCCCGAGGCCAGCGACAACGTAAAGGGCGAGCTGCACGCCGAGGACCGCGAGCAGCGGCAGCAGCTTCGAGAAAAGGTAAAGCCCGTGCGGGATGCCGAGCAGCCGCTCGCGCATGCGGATCGCGCGGTCCTTCACGATCTCGGTGACCGATCCCGAGAGCGCGAGGAAGAGCGTCACGACCGTGGTGAGAAAAAGGAAGTTCCCGTAGGCCCGGTTGAAGACGAGCGAATACTCCGGGCCGGAGCTTTCGCGGCACGCCAGGGCCACGATGACCGCCAGGCCGAGCGCGCTTCCGAGCGAGACGAGAAGGTTGAAGCGGTTGCGCAGCTTGTTGAGCGTCTCGCGCCGCAGCAGCGTGCCGAACTGTGCCAGGCGGCCGCGCAGGCCGGTCTTCTCCGGCGGCGGGGGCGGGGCCACGCCGAAGCCCTTGGTGCCGGCGCCCTCCTCGCTGGTGGAGGCCAGCCGTGCGAGGACGTGGAGGTCGCGATACTTGGAAAAGCGCGCCTGCCAGTAGCTCGGCGGGTGGCGGCGCGCGAGGTCGGGCGTGCCGTCGATGCGCAGCGAGGAGCGCTCCAGCGCCTCGAAGAGGAAGTCGGCGTCCAGCGCGATGGCCTCGCCGCCCGGCCCGGCGATCTCGCCCTCCTCGTGCTCATGGAAGTATTGGAAGGCGGCCGGCACGTCGCCGAAGAAGGCCACCTTCCCGCCGCGATCGAGCAGCAGCACCTTGTCGAACATCTCCAGCAGCTTCGCGCTCGGCTGGTGCGCCACGACGAACACGATGCCGCCGTCGAGCGTGCGGTTCTTGAGCACCTCGATCACCTTCATCGCGTCGCCCGAGGAAAGGCCGCTCGTGGGCTCGTCGAGCAGGAGGATTTCGTAGTCGCCCAGCAGCTCGAGGCCGATGTTCAGGCGCTTCCGCTCGCCGCCCGAGAGCGTCTTGTCGAGCGGCCCGCCGGCGCGGACGTGGCGGCGCTCGCGCAGACCCACCTCGGAGATGGCCTTGCGCACCATGTTCTCCACCTTCTCCGGCTCCGTGCCGGGGAAGCGAAGGCGGGCGGAGAACTCGAGGTTCTCCCCGACCGTGAGGTTTTCGAAAAGGAGGTCATCCTGCGGCACGTAGCCGATGCGCGACTGGAGCCCGGCGTGCCGGTGCAATTCCGCGCCGTCGATGCGCACGGAGCCCGAGGTGGGAATCGACGCGCCGGTGAGCACCGAAAGAAGCGTGCTCTTGCCGCAGCCGCTCGGCCCCATGATGCAGATGAGGTCGCCGCGCTCGGCCTCGAACTGGATGCGGTCCAGGCCAACCGAGCGGTCAGGGAAGCGAAACGAGATCGAGTCCGCCTGATACGACTGGATGCCCGGCGGCAGGCGGCGAATCAAGGCCGTGCCGATCTCCACTTCCAAGACGAAGCCCGCCAGCGCGTAGCGCGCGCCCGGCTCCAGCGCCGTGCCGGAGAAGACCGGCCGGCCCGCGCGCGTGAGCGGGTGGGGCGAATCCCCCGCGTCCCACACGAGCGCGCCCTTGGGGCCGCGACGCACGGAGGCCTGCCAGCGCTTGCCCTGGCGGTCGGGGAAGTGCAGGTCGGCGTCCGGCTTGTTCGAGATCTGGCAGGCGAAGGCGCAGGTGCCATCCGACTCGGCCTCGAAGGAGAAATCGTCGGCGAGGTGGTTGAAGAGCAGCTTGCGGAGGTTTACCGGCACGCCGTCCACGCTCACGCCGTCGCCGAGGAGCACGCGGCGCGGGACCGTCGGGTTGATCGACTCGCCGTTGACGTGGACGGCCGCGCCGGCCGGCGAGGTGATGGAAATGGCGATGCCCTGGAAGTCCATCCGCAGCGCGGCCGGCTCGCGCGGGGCGCGCGGCGCCACGGCGAAGGACCGTTTTCCCACCGGAGAAAGGAAGAGCGCCTGCGGCTGGCCCGCCTTGGCGAGGCGGTGGAGATAGAACGGCAAATCCCCTTGCCGCACGGTCAGGCCGCCGATGCGCAGCGGCTCCAGGCGGCGGATCTTCGTGAGGAACTTCCGCCGCAGCCGCCGGCCGCCGACGGTGATGGGCTGGCGGTCGTCGAGCTGCCGGATGTAAAAGCCGCCGGCCAGCGCGAAGAGGTCGGCCCGCAGCCCGGGCAGCGGCAGGATCAGCTCGCCGGCGGCGTCCGGTTGGTCGCCGAGGCGCAGCACATGGACGTGCGTGGGCGTGCCCGGAGGCGGGGCCGGCTGAGGACTCTCGTGGAGCAGGTGATCCTCCAGGATCTCGGCATCCACCGAATCGATCCCGAGACCCTCCGCGATGGCGCGCGCGGTCTTCAGCTCGGCGTCCGAGATGCCCTGCGAGTCGAGCATCTCGTAACTCTTGCCGAGCACAAAAAGCTTCTCCTCGTAGGAAAAGGTATCGCGCAGCGCCGTTACCGTGGAGGCCACTTCCAAGCGCTGCGCCACGTCGCGGCGGAACTCCTCCATGAGCCGCTTGGTGTCCTCCGGGTGGAGCGAGCGGAGGTAGTCCTCGACGAAGCCGATCTCCGCCTCCGTGGCGTCGCCGTCGGCATTGGCGATGAGGGAAAAGATCTGGAGAACGCCCGAAAGCAGCCGGTCCTGGCCCCACGCGGGGTTGGAACGCTCCGAACCGGCGGACGCCGCCGGCCGGACGCCGGAACGAGACAACGTGGAAGGCATGGCGTGAACGTGGAAGGCTGCGCCCTGGAGGCAAGCGGATGGCCTCATCCCGGCGCACAATCCAGCGTGCGGCCGCGGCCGCGTGGGCGTCGATCCGAAAGTAGTCGGAGTGCCTTCCTGGATCACTCGATGGACCGAAAAGGTCACTCCGGTGCTTCGGAAGGTCACCCGAGTGATGAAATTCATCACTCGGGTGCCTCGTCGAATCACTCGCAGGACCTGGCAGGTCACTCGGGTGACCCTCCGAAGCACTGGGAGTGACCGCCAGAGGCACCCGGGTGCCTGCGCAGGTCACCCGAGTGACCGGGCAAGGCCTTCGGGTGCCCTCGGAGGGCCTACGGAGTGACCCGGCGGACCTTGCGCAGGGCGCCCCGCTTCTGGGAGCGAGGCTGAAATGGCGGTCGGCTCACTATTCCGGGCAGCCCGCTGGCGCAGCTCCCTCGCGGGCGCACCGGCTCGCATCAGGCGGAAGGGCGGCCGGCCCGGTGCCGGCCTCAGGCGTCGCCGCGAAGCTCGGCGCGGGCGTCGTCGAGGCAGGAAAGGAGCCAGCCGATGGTCTCGGGGGTCTCGTCGCCCATGTTCGAGAGGCGGAAAGTCTTGCCCTTGAGCGCGCCGTAGCCGCCGTCGATCACCAGGCGGTGCTTCTTCTTGAGCAAGGAGACCAGCGCCGCCACGTCGATGCCCGGCGTATTCGCCACGCAGGTGAGCGTGACGGAGCGATGGCCCTCCGGGGCGAAGAAGCCGAAGCCGGCCAGCTCCACCCACTTGTGGACCATCGCGTTGGTCTGGGCGTGCCGCGCGTGGCGCGCCGCGACGCCCTCGGAAAAGATGTCGTCCAGCTTCGACTCCAGCGCATAGACGTGGCCCACGCTCGGGGTGGACGGCGTCATGAAGCCCTCGGCGTTCTTCTTGAACTCGATCAGGTCGAAGTAATAGCCGCGGTCCCGGCTCTGCTTGGCGCGCTCGAAGGCGCGCTCGCTGGCCGCAAAGAGCGCCATGCCCGGCGGCAGCGCCAGCGCCTTCTGCGAGCCGGTGAGCAGGAGGTCAATCCCCAGCTCGTCCATCAGGATCGGCACGGCCGAGAAGGACGACACGGTGTCCACCACGAGCAGCACGCCGGGGAATTTCCGCACCACGGCCGCCAGCTCGGCGAGCGGGTTCATCACGCCGGTGGAAGTCTCGTTGTGGATGAGCGTGACCACGTCGTAGTCGCCGCCGGAGAGCTTTTCCTCCAGCGCCGCGGGCGTGATCGCCTGGCCCCACTCGACCTGAAGGCCGTCGGCCTCGCGGCCGCAGCGGCGGGCCACGTCGAGCCACTTGTCGGAAAACGCGCCGCACATGCAGCAGAGCGCCCGCTTGAGCACGAGGTTGCGGATCGCGCCCTCCATCACGCCCCACGCCGACGACGTGGAGATCATCACCGGCTGCTTGGTCCCAAACAACTCCTGCAGCCGCGGGTGCATGCCCTCATACAGCTTCTTGAACTCCGACCCGCGGTGCCCGATCACCGGCCGCGCGAACGCCGCGAGCGTCTTGGGCGACACCTCCACGGGGCCGGGGATGAAGAGCTTGGGATGATCGGTCGGGGCG
>CALMOL010000395.1:27630-27894 GCA_937871685.1 uncultured Verrucomicrobiota bacterium | reverse complement strand
CGACCGGCTTCTACACCGGGACGCCGGACGGCCATTTCTGGCGGGATCGCCACCCGGCGCACGGTCAAGTCTGGATCGTTTCCCCGTGCTCCGGCCACGGCTTCAAGTTCGCCAGCGCCGTCGGCGAGGCCGCGGCCGACCTCGCCTTGACCGGCCAAACCCGCGGCGACTGGAGCCTCTTTCGCGCGCGGTGAGGTTCGTGGTAGAGACGGGGGTGTGCGCGCCGCGGGCGGGGCGGCGGGGGCGTTTTGGGGCGGGGGGGGG
>CALMOL010000395.1:23652-27535 GCA_937871685.1 uncultured Verrucomicrobiota bacterium | reverse complement strand
TCTCGGAGTTCGCCGGCCAGCCGAAAGTGCGAGAGCGTCTGGAGCTGATGGTCGAGGCCGCCAAGGGCCGCTCGGACGTGCTCGAGCACATCCTTCTTTCCGGCCCGCCCGGCCTGGGCAAGACCACGCTCGCGCACATCCTCGCGCAGGCGATGGGCGTGAACATCAAATGCACGAGCGGCCCCGTCATCGAGAAGGCGGGCGATCTCGCCGGCCTCCTCACCACGCTGGAGCGCGGCGACATCCTCTTCATCGACGAGATCCACCGCCTCCAGGCGACCATCGAGGAATACCTCTACCCCGCGATGGAGGACTACAAGCTCGACATCATCATCGACGGTGGCCCCAACGCCCGTTCGGTGCGCTTGAACCTCCCGCGCTTCACCCTCGTCGGCGCCACCACGCGCTCGGGCATGCTTTCGTCGCCGCTGCGCTCGCGCTTCGGCATGGACGTGCGGCTCGACTACTACACGGCCGAGGAACTCCAGGGCATCGTCCTCCGCTCCGCCGGCCTGCTCGGCCTGGACGCCGATCCCGGCGGCGCGCTGGAGGTCGCCCGCCGCTCGCGCGGGACGCCCCGCATCGCCAATAACCACCTGCGCTGGGTGCGCGACTACGCCCAGGTGCGCGCCGACGGCCGCATCACCGGCGACACCGCCGCGGCCGCGCTGGCCATGCGCGACATTGATGCCGAGGGCTTGGATGAAATGGACAAGCGCGTGCTGGAAGCGCTCGTCTTCAAGTTCGCCGGCGGCCCCGTAGGCGTGAACAACCTCGCCGTCGCCGTGGGCGAGGAAACCGGCACGCTGGAGGAAGTCCACGAGCCCTTCCTCATCATGCAGGGCTACATCAAGCGCACCCCGCAGGGCCGCGTGGCCCTCCAGCGCACCTACGACAAGCTCGGCGTGCTCCCGCCCAAGCGCGCCGCCGCGCTCTTCGCGCAGGTGGAGCTTGGGCTGTGAGTCAGGGCGTGCCGTTGTCTGGCAGCTCGTAAACCTCGAACATCCCAATGCCGGTGCCGGAATTCACGCCGGAAATGATCACCGTGTATTCCCCCTCGGGCAGGTCAAGCGCCGTCCCGATTTCCGACGGCGCCGGCATGGGCAGCGCGAGCGGCTGGATGTTCCCCACGCCGTAGGTTTGCCGCTCCCAAGAGTCGCTGGCAAGGATTTGCTTGCCGTCCACCGAGCGCACCACCTGTAGGTAGGGATCGGCCAGCGTCCCCGTCACGCCGGCCCCGGCCAGCGTCGGCCCGAGGCCGCGCAAGGCCACGCGGGCGCTTCCGCCGCGAATGATGAAGCCGCCGATCAGGACGTTGTCCGCCTCGCCCACGTAAGCCCGCGTCGAGAGATTCACGACGCGCGGCGCGCCCACGGCCGGCGGCGGCGAGGCGAGGTCCGGCGCGTCCAGCACGTAAACCTCGATGATTCCCACTCCCGTGGCGCCACCCGAGCCGCGCACCACCGCAGTGAAGGCGCCCGGCGGCAGCGTGAGCGCCACGGCCGCCTCCCTGGCGTCCGAAGGCGCGAGGCCGGCGGCGGTGATCTCCGCGGCAGAGGTGCCGGTGGACCAGTCGTCGTTCGTGGCGAGGCTCGCGCCGCCGGAGAAAAT
Source organism: uncultured Verrucomicrobiota bacterium (assembly GCA_937871685.1). GTDB lineage: Bacteria > Verrucomicrobiota > Verrucomicrobiia > Chthoniobacterales > SZAS-18 > SZAS-18. The sequence continues at coordinate 25,924 of CALMOL010000395.1, read as the reverse complement.
CTCGAGCAAGGGGTTGGCCAGGGTGCCCGCGACGCCGGCCGCGGCGAGCGATGGCCCGAGGGCGCGCACGACGACGCGGCGCGAGCCGCCGTTGACCACGAAGCCAGCGATCATCGCGCGATCACCGCCTTCCACGCGGCCGCGCGACGCCACGTTGACGAGCTGTCCGCGGCCACGTCCCGGCACGGCGGGAAGAGGGTCCACAAGCAATTTCAAAAGGGGATCCGACCCGGCGGCGGGTGCCACAAGCAACTCGCCGCTCGACCGCTCAGCGAGCGCCATCACGCCGGTCTGGCGCACCGTGGAATACGCACCCAGCGAAGCGTTCGGCAGCAGAGGCAATTCCGGGCGGAAGCTTGCGTCCAGCGCGCCGCTGGTTGTAAGCCGCGCCAAGCCGAAGCGCGACCGCTCGGCGAGCGTGAGGAAGTCCCCCGCAACCAGGAGCCGGCCGTCGCGAAGAAATCGGACGCCATCGAGCGCGCCGGAGTAGCGACCGCTGGCAACGAAGGAGCCATCCACCGAGCCGTCGGGCAAAATCCGCCGCAGGCGAAATCGCCGGTCGGGCGCGGCTTCAGCGGAGACGGGAATGACGGCATCCGTGGACGTGATGGCGACGAGCGCGCCGTCCGGCCGTGTGGAGAAGGCGGTGAAGTCGGCGTTGGCGCGGTCGAAGGTGGGATCGATCCGGCCATCCGGCAGCAGGCGTCGCGTGGACAGCGGGGAGCCCGTGAAGCTTGACGCGCTGACGTAGATGCGCCCGTCTGGGAGCACCGCAATCGTTCCCGGTGCTCCTTCCGAAGGCAATTCGGCGTGGAAATCTGGGTCGATGCCGCCATCCGGGCGGAAACGCAGCAGCGCAGGAGCGCTTCCTGGGCCGGCGCCGGTGAGTAGCCTGCGGCCAAAGGCCAGCGTGCGGCCCTGGGCATCGATCGCAAGGCTCCGCACATCCTGGATGCCGGAGTCCCGCGCCGGCGCGATCCAGCCAGGGTCCACTTGGCCACCCACATCGAGCCGCAGCAATGGAACGACGACGGAAGTCACTCGGTCGCGGAAATCCCCGGCAATCACCCAGCCGCCGGCCGGCAACGCGACCGCTGCATGGATCGTTCCTCTCCATCCGCCCAGGCCCGCCGCCGCGTCGGCGTCCCACGTGTTGTCCGGGCGCAGCACCGCGGCGCCGTTCGGGACGGTGATGCCGTCCACGGCGTGAAAATTTCCCCACGTGAAGACGCGGTCGTTGCTCGCGCTTACCAAGCCGGCGACGCCTGCCCGGGCGGTTTCCCCCGGCTGATCCGCCAGCAGCGATGCATCCGCCGCGCCGGGCCGGAGGAGAAGAATCCGCTCACGCAGGAGTGGCAAGGTCATCCCGAAGTAGGGCGTCGTGCGCTCGGCGAATGCGATCGCGCCCTCTGGCGAGACGCCTAGGGCCGTCACGGCCATATCGGCCGGCACCAGATGTGACGCCTTCGCATCCTCGGTATCGTCGGAGCGCAGGTCCGTTACCTCGACCGTCGCAAGCGTTCCGGGGGGTGCGAAGGTGAGGTCGCGCGGCACCGTCACGAGACGTGTTCCTCCCGGCCGCGCCAGCCACGCCACGACCGTGAAGAATGTTGGATCGCGGGGTGATTCTCGCCGGGAAAGCAACCGCCCCGTGGATCCCAGGCGGGCGAGGGTAGCCGCGGCAGGCGACTCGGCTACTTCGGTCAGGACGACAAGCAGCCCGCCGTCTCCGGACGCTTCGACTCGATCCACGTAGCGCGCTGCCGGGAGTTCGGCGCTAAAATTCGAGTCCGCGGTGCCATCAGGCCGCAGGCGCGCGATCCCGGCGGCCGGAACTCCGTTGTAGCTGGAAAAATAGCCCCACACCCACGTTGAGCCGTCCGGCATCGACCGCACTCCAAGAATGAGGCCGACCGCGCCTTGGCCGGTCGCGAAGCTGGAGTCTTCGCGTCCGTCGGGCAGAAGGCGGACGACGGCCTCCTGCGAAGTTGTTGTCGCGCGGACCACGAGCAGGCGGTCGTCCGCGGCAAAGGCTAGAATTGGTTTCCGTCCATTTGCCCTCCCCGCTGGTCCAATGAACGATGGGTCCACGGCGCCGTCGGCGCTGAGCCGATAAACCGGGGGAAGTCCCGTCGGATCCAGGCAGACGACCTTCCCGTCGGATTGCCGCACCGCGGCCAAGGCGGGACGGGCGACGTTCGGCGCAAAGGTCGGGTCGAGGGTTCCATCCGGCCGCACCCGGGCCACGGGCCGGCGGGACGCCCCAAGGAAC
>CALMOL010000395.1:15729-23642 GCA_937871685.1 uncultured Verrucomicrobiota bacterium | reverse complement strand
CCAAGGAACAGGTCAAACTTTCCGCCGATCAGCCACGCGCCGTCCGCCCCGCTCACGGCGAAGTCGGCCACCACTGGCGCGCGGAATTGCGGCCGGAAGCTCGGGTCTCGGCGCCCATCGATGGCAAACCCCAGCGGGGAAAGAGCGAACGCCGCGAGAAAAGTCGCCGCGACAACGAAGCGCCGAGAGGTTTCCATGGGAAGACGAAAACACGCCGGTGCATCTTGTCATCGAAAAGATGCATTGAACGGTTATTGAAGGCGGGATTTGATCGGCCGGGGCCTCTCCGACTTTCCGATCTCGACCGCGCCGACGAGCCCGCGCCGCCGGCCGTGCCTGCCCGGCGCGTGCGGGCGGCCTTGGAGAAGAAGTGGATCATGACGGCCGTGGATCTGCCGCGATCGTCGCTTCGGGGCGTAGCGAGGGCGGGGGAGTTGAATCCGCCGGTGGTCGCCGAGATCGGCGGGCGGCGCTGGGAGAGCACGCTCGCACCCGGAGCTCCGGGAACGCTGCGCCTGATCGTGCCGGCCGCGATTGGCGGGCGCGAGGCCTTCGATGCCCTAACCGTGGCCGGGCAGCGGCAAGCTGTCCGCTATGTGATCGGCGTGCAGTCGCCCGAGGCGCGCGCCCGGCGTGCCGAAACGATGACCGAGAGTATCCTGGAGGCGGCGGCGAAGCGGCGCCGGAGAAATCCAGCCTCAAGCAATTCGCGGCCCGCGCCGGACGACTCCTACCCGAGGTCAGATGCCATCCCGTCTGAGTTCAGATGAGGTGGCATCTGAACTCAGATGACCTCTCGCTTGAGTTCAGATGACCTCCCATCTGCCCTCAGATGGGTGGGCATCTGCGGTCAGATGAGGGGTCGTCTGAGTTCAGACGACTTTCATCTGCGTTCAGATGGTTTTCATCTGAACTCAGATCAAGTTCGTCTGCGTTCAGATGTCCCCCCATCTGCACTCAGACGACTTTGGTCTGCGTTCAGATGCTCCCCCATCTGCGTTCAGATGACTTTGGTCTGAGTTCAGATGAAAACCATCTGAGTGCAGACGAAGTCCATCTGCGTTCAGATGCCGGTCCATCTGAACGCAGACGAAAGTCATTTGAACGCAGACCAAATCCGTCTGCACTCAGCTGAAAACCATCTGAGCTTGGAGCCGTTTGGCGTGGCATCAGCCTGTCTGGCCGCGCCCGCGCCTTGTGGACTTCTGGGCAAATCGACAACCGATCTGAATTCGCCGGCGTTCACCTGCCGACCCAATCGCCTGCGACCGGCTTCTGACCAAGCACGGCCGGAGGGTGGATCCTCCGGCCGGCGAAGCCAGTTCAGGCGTGAATGGCCCGGCCATCGACCGCGAGCGCGGCCTCCTTCACGGCCTCGCTCAGGGTGGGGTGCCCGTGGCAGGTGCGGCCAAGGTCTTCGGCGCTGCCGCCGAACTCCATCACGCTCACGCACTCGGCGATCAACTCGGAGGCGGCGGGGGAAACGATCTGGGCACCAAGCATCTTGTCCGTCTTCGCGTCGGCGATGATCTTCACGAAGCCATCCGCCGAGTCGGAGGCGAGCGCGCGGCCGTTCGCCTTGAAGGGGAACTTGCCGACCTTCACGGCAAGGTTTTGCGCCTTGGCGCCCTCCTCCCCCAGGCCCACGCCGGCGGCCTCGGGGTGCGTGTAAATGATGTTGGGGACGAGGTCGTAGTTCACGTGGCCGGCCTTGCCCGCGATCAACTCGACGCAGGCGACGCCGTCCTCCTCCGCCTTATGGGCGAGCATCGGGCCGTGGATCACGTCGCCGATGGCGTAAATGCCAGGAACGTTTGTCTTGAAGTGATGGTCCACCTTGATGCGCCCCTTCTCGTCCACCGCGAGGCCGAGGGAATCCGGCGCCGCGCCGCCCAGCGAGGGCTTGCGACCCACGGCCATGAGCACGCGCTCGGCTTCCCAGGTGAATTCCTTCCCATCCTTCGCCGCGGCGCGCACGGTGGCCACCTTGTCGGCGACGGTCACCTCGGTCACCTTGGTGTCCACGTGGAAGCGCAGGCCTTCCTTCTCCAGCGAGCGCTGGAGCGAGGCCGAGATGTCCGGGTCGAAGCCGGCCGCGATGCGCGGCAGGAACTCCACCACGTCCACGCTGGTGCCGAGGCGCGCCCACACCGAGCCGAGTTCCAGGCCGATCGCGCCCGCGCCGATCACCACCATCCGCGGCGGCACCGCGTCGAAGGAAAGCGCCTCGGTGCTCGTGACGACCACCTGGCCGTCCGGCTGCGCAAAGGGCAGGGCCACCGGCACGCTGCCGGTGGCGAGGACAATGTGGCGCGCCTCCAGCTCCTCCGGCTCCGCGCCCTCGGCCTTGCGCACCTGCACGCGGCCGGCCTCCGGCACGGTGCCGTGGCCCTGGAAGACGGTGACCTTGTTCTTCCGCATCAGGAACGCCACGCCGCCGGTCAGCTGCTGCACGGTCTTTTCCTTGCGCCGGAGCATCGCGGGGAGGTTGAGGGAAACCTTCCCCTCGATGACCACGCCATGCTCCTCGGCGCCGTGCTTGGCAAAGGCGAAGTGGTGCGAGGAATTCAGCAGCGCCTTGGAGGGGATGCAGCCCACGTTCAGGCACACGCCGCCGAGGGTCTTGTATTTCTCGACGATGGCGGTCTTGAGGCCGAGTTGGGCCGCGCGGATGGCCGCCACGTAGCCGCCGGGGCCGGAGCCGATGACAATGAGATCGAAAGAAGAAGGCATTGGGGAAATATGCCGGCGCGGCGATCCGGTGTCCAACGCCCGCGACGCAGACGGACGGGGAAAGCCGAGAGGGTGGAAGGGGAAAGCTGAGAGGATGGAAGATGGAGGATGGCAGGGAGTCTTCATCGCGCTGGGAGCGGCTCCTCAACGAGGAAGGCCCCCTGCCATCCTCCATCTCCCATCCTCTCGGTTTCTCCCCCAACCCGAGGCCGTTTGAAGAAATCCGCGGCCGGCGCGTCCATCCTAGGGCAACCCCGCGATGCGTGCCGCTCGCCGGGGCGTTTGACACAAGCGGCGCGAGTCCGTTACTTCTCTGGGCATCGCTTTCACCGCCGATGACCGCCTCCTCTTCCATCCAGGTCGGCTTGGCCCCGTCTCAGGCCGTGTGGGTGCGCGTCTGTGGCAAGGGCTCGTTCCAGAACTCGTGGGGCGTGAAGGATTTCTCGCGCGAGATGATGGACCGCGGGCATCGCGACTTCACGGTGGACCTCGCCGACTGCGCGGGCATGGACTCCACCTTTATGGGCGTGCTCACCGGCTTGGCCCTGAAGCTGCGCCAGCTGGGCGAGGGCGAGCTCCGCGTGGTGAACGCCAACGAGCGCAACCGCGACTCGCTCACCGGCCTCGGCCTCGACCAAATCCTCACCCTTGAGGAAAAGCCCATGGCCCCGCCGTGCGCCACCGAGGCGCCCGCCGCGCTCAACGGCTCCGCGCAGGCGAAGCGCGACCTCAACTCCACCATGCTGGAGGCCCACGAGGCGCTCTGCACGGCCAACGGCTCCAACGTGGCCAAGTTCAAGGACGTGCTTGAGTTCCTGCGCGAGGACCTGCGCCGCACGGACCCCGCGACGGGAGGCCGTTGACTTGCCGGGATGGCCGCGACACGCTCGCAGGACCGAGATGTCTCCCGCCGCCCCGCCCTCCTTGCCGTCGCCCGCTGGGGCCATGACGGGGAATTCCGGGCCGGCCGCGCCGCGGACGACGAATTCTCCCTGCGCCCCCCTGCCGGACTGAGGCGCCCGCCGTTTCGCGCCCGTCATGCCGTCGTCCTCCCCCCTGGCCTTGCTCGGCGCCGTCGTGCCGGGGCCGGGCCGCGGGAACTGGCTGGGGTGGGGGTTCCTCGTGCTTCTCGCCGCGGGCGTGATCTACCTGCTTTGGCTTCAGCGGCGGCTGAAGGACCGCATCTCGCAACTGCGCGCGCAACGCGAGAAGGTGCGAGGGGAGGAGCGGCGCGTGTTCGATTTCCTGCACGAGCTGGGGGAGGCATTCTCCCACGACCTGCGCGCGGCGGATCTGCACCGGCGCATCGCCGACGGCGCGGCCAAGATCCTGGAAGCGCACGGCGCGCTGCTCTACCTCGTGGACAAGAGCGGCGAGCGCCTCGCGCCGATGGCGGCCACGCGGCACTGCCCGCCGCTCACGCCCGTGCCGGCGCACGTGCTCGAGCAGGCCGCGTCCACCCCGCAGGCGGTGGAATCCTGGATCCGGCTCCACCCGGTCGCGGCGGGCGAGGGGGTGGTCGGTGCCGTGTGGGCGGCCGGCGAGCCGCGGCGCGTCCTGCAGGCGGACTCGGAGCCCGGCCTGGACTCCACGCGCGGCACGCCGCTGCATGCCGAGTCCGTGCTCGCTGCCCCGCTGCACTACGCGGGGCAGAACCTCGGCGTGCTGGCGGTGGCGAACGGGGCGATGGGCGCGGTGTTCTCGGATGACGACTTCCTCGTCTTCCGCGCCATCGCCGAGCAGGCGGCTTTCGCGCTCTTCGCGGCCGGGATGTTCGCCGAGGCGCACGAGAAGCGGCAGCTCGACCGCGACGTGCAGGTGGCGCGAGAGGTGCAGCGCATCCTGCTCCCGACGGCGCCGCCCACCGCGCTGGGCTTCGACATTTCCGGCGTCAACGCCCCCGCCCGCGGCCTTTCGGGCGACTACTACGACTACGTGAAGGTGGACTCCACCTGCCTCGGCGTGGCCATCGCGGACGTGTGCGGCAAGGGCATCCCCGCCTCGCTCCTCATGGCCATGTGCCGCACGGTCTTGCGCTCGGTGGCCGCCGGGCAGGGGTCGCCTTCCGCGGTGCTGCGCGCGGTGAACGCCCAGCTCTTCCCCGACATCAAGGAGGACATGTTCATCTCGATGGCCTACGTCATCCTCGACAGCATCGAGGGTCGCCTGACGCTGGCGCGCGCCGGCCATGACGCGCCGCTGCTCTACTCGGCGGCGCAGCACACGGTGACACCCTTGAAGCCGCCTGGCATGGCCCTGGGCGTTGACAGCGGCGGCGTGTTCGACAGGGTTTTGAAAGAACATTCCGTGGTGATGGAGAAGGGAGATTGTCTCCTCCTCTACACCGATGGGATCACCGAGGCGCTCGACGCCGACGGCTCGGAACACGGCCTCGAAAACGTGATGCAGGCCCTCCGGGAAAGTGCGCCTGATGGCGCCGCCGCCGTGATCGAGCGCATCGGCGAGGACGTGCGCCGCCACTCCGCCGGCCTGCCTCAACACGACGACATCACCATTCTCGCCATCGTCCGCTCCGCATGATTCCCCCGATCGACCGTCCCATTCCTCCCAGCGCCGAAGAACCTCGCGCGAAATCCGCCTTCGAAGCCGCGGCCGAGCGCGCCGCCCGCTACGCCGAGGCCGCCGCGTGCGGCGCGGGTGCGCCGCTGTCGTCCCCGGCCTCCGCCGAGCCCGGTGCGCCCGCGCTGGGCGAGCTGCTCCAGCGCCTCGCCGAGCGCGAGGAAGCCATCGCGAAGCTGGAAGACCAGTCCCTGCGCGCGCGCGCCGATTACGAGAACTCACGCAAGCGCCTCCAGCGCGACAAGGAGGACGCGGTGCGCTTCGCCAACTCCGGCTTGCTCGAGAAGCTGCTGCCCGTGGTGGATTCCTTTGAGCTGGGCCTCGCCGAGGCGCGTCGGAACGAGGCCGCCGCGCCCATCGCGGCCGGCTTCGAGCTGGTGGCCAAGCAGCTTCAGGACTTCCTGCGCGACCAGGGCGTCGAGGCCGTTCCAGCCGAGGGCGTGGAGTTCGATCCCAACGTCCACGAGGCGCTCGGCCAGCTTCCCAGCGCGGAGATTCCCGAGGGCCATGTGGTCCAGGCGATGCGCCGCGGATACACCCTGCGCGAGCGCCTGCTGCGCCCGGCGCTGGTGTGGGTCTCGAAGGGCGCGGGGGAGTAGGCGGCGCGGGGTGCCGATCGGCCCTATATGTCTTATACGACCTATATGACCTATGCGCCGCGCTCGGCCAGGCGATGACCCGGTCGCCCGCGCCAGGCTAGCGTGCCGCTCGCGGCCAGCAGCGCGAGGCCCAGCCCGCTCACCCACGCCCGGTCGTGGATCAATCGCTCGGCCATCCACGTCCCAAGCCGGACTTCGACGGGCGCGGTGAACGCGAACCACGCGGTCGGATCGTCCGCCGACGCCTCGATCCACCACGGGCCGGTCGGGCGAAAGACGTTCACGCTTTTCCATCGCTCGCCCGGCGCGGCGGCTGGCAGGATGGATGCCTCCCCCGCCTCGCTCCGCACCACGAGTTGCAACGCCTTGCCCCGGGCGCCGAGGTCGCCCGCGACCCGAAAGCGCAGCACCCGGGAAGTGCTCGCCGGCATCACCGCGGAGGTCCATTTTCGCGGACCGCCGCCCGTCGCCGCCGGCCAGCTGCTCCATGCCACCGGCAGCGAGACATCCCGCAGCGCGGCGGGCACCTCGCGCGGCTCCAGCCCCGTCGTCACGGGCAGGGGCAAACGGACGCTCGGCGGAAGCGCTTCCCGGACTTTGGGCGAAGACAGCTGTCGCAGCATCATCTCGGGCTCGGGGTAGGAAAGTTCCTCCCGGGGAGCGGCGCGCAGATGGGTTGGATCGCCCGTCACGACCATGGCCCGCATCCGCTGCTCCTGCCGCGCGTGCAGGGCGGGAACCACTCGAAATCGCTCCCAGGCCGTGTTCATCCAGAGGCCCACCGCGACCGCGGGCGCGACGAGGGCCGCGAAACCGGCGCCCCAGCGCGGCGGGAATTCCCGCAGGGCGCACGCGAACCCGAGGGCGACGTGGAGCGAGAACAGATCGTAATAACGCGGCGACCAGAGCGCCGGGGTTCCGCCGCGGGCCCAGGCTGTGGCGAGGCATTGGAGCCAGATCCACGCGAGCAACCCCGCGGCCACCGCATCCGCCCCGGGATGGAGTCGCGGCCCGAGCACGCGTCGCCAGGCGAAAAGGAGGATCGGCCCGAGCAAGAGAATTCCCAGGGGCAGCGCGTGTTGCCAGGGCCACGCGAGGATGCGTGCAAACGATTCAGCGAGTTGGGCAAGCCCGGTCGCTTTCAAAAACGCGTGGCCGGGAACTTCATGGCGAAAAATCCAGCCCGCCACGACGAAGCCAGCGGCGACCACGGCGGAGGCCAATTGCGGCGCGGACAGCACGCGCCGGCGCAGCCATTGCCAGCCCAGCACCGCGAGCACCGCCGCCGAGGAAAGCATCCCCGATCCCATGCTCAGGCCCGCGAGCAGGCCGCAGCCCTGCGCGGTGGCCCAGCGCCACCCGAAGCGATCCGATGCGAGCGCAAGCGCCACGTGGCCCACCGAGAAAAGGGCAAGGAAGTAAAACTGCACCTGGAACCCGACGCCGGTGTTCTCCCACGCGAAGGGCAGTCCGAACAGCACGAGCAGCATCCCGCCAAACGCCGCGCAGCGCCATCCCGCCAGCCATCCGCCCGCCAATCGCAGCAGCACCACGGCGAAGCCGGCATGCACCAGGGCCGAAGCCACGGCCCCGACCAAGCCGCTCCATTGCCCGTTCCACAGAAACCAGCCGAGCACGAAAAGCCGGGTGGTGAAGACCCGGTGCTCATTGTGCGCCCGCAGCAGTTGCGGCACGCCCAGTTCCCCGTCGCCCCATTGCCGCACCACCTCATTGATCTCCGCGTCCCATTGGTCCCAGAAGGGCAGGTCCCAGCCGATGGCGGCGAGCAGCCAGAGCTTCGCCCCGAGCACCGTGAGGAACAGGCCGGCCTGGGCAAGTCGGAAGGAGGGGGCTGGATTCACGCGGGCGCACGTTACCCGCCATTTTCGGACTGCCATCTCGATTGCTCCCTCTGCCCGGCAGCGTTTTCGATTCCGGTGGTTACAAGGGAGGGCGGTGGTTTGCGGCGAGTCCGGCGCGAACTTGGAGGGCGGGGGCAAG
>CALMOL010000395.1:0-15621 GCA_937871685.1 uncultured Verrucomicrobiota bacterium | reverse complement strand
CCCGCCCTCCAAGTCGCCGGTGCGCGAGCGGAAGCAACCCCGCCCGAGGCGACATATCGAATCGAAAATGCCCTAGCTTTCTCGCAGACTCGATTCACCTCCGGCCCCTCCGGTGCCATGTTCTCGCATGACGCGCCCGTCCACCCTCCTCGTCGCGCTTGCCCTCGGTGCGGCGCTCGTCCCCTGCCTCCCCGCCCAAGTGGACCGCCTCACCGGTAAGCCCTTCTCCACCCGCTCGGAGGTGATCGCCCCGCATGGGATGGTCTGCACCTCGCACCCGCTCGCCACGCAAATCGGCCTCGACGTGCTCAAGGCCGGCGGCTCGGCCGTGGACGCCGCCATCGCCGCCAACGCCGCGCTCGGCCTCATGGAGCCGGTTTCCAACGGCATCGGCGGCGACCTCTTCGCCATCGTTTGGGATGCCAAGACCCAGAAGCTCCACGGCCTCAACGCCTCGGGTCGCTCTCCGCTCGGCCTGTCCTACGACCAGATGCAGGCCGAGCTGAAGAAAATCGGCACCCCCACGATCCCGCCGCATGGCTTCCTGCCGGTAAGCGTGCCGGGTTGCGTGGACGGCTGGTTTGAACTGCACGCGAAGTTCGGCCGCCGGCCGATGGCCGAGCTGCTCGCGCCGACGATCGCCTACGCCGAGAACGGCCATCCCGTGGCCGAGCTGATCCAATATTATTGGGCGCGCTCTGTGCCGATCCTTTCGAAGCAGCCTGGCGGCTTCAAGGACACCTTCACGATCAACGGACGGGCGCCGGAGAAAGGCGAGATGTTCAAAAACCCCGACCTCGCTCGCTCGCTGCGCCTCCTCGCCGAGAAGGGGCGCGACGCGTTCTACAAGGGCGAGATCGCCGACAAGGTGGACGCCTTCATGCGGTCGGCCGGGGGCTGGCTGCGCAAGGAGGACTTCGCGCGGCACAAGTCCGACTGGGTGGAGCCAGTAGGCGTCAATTATCGCGGCTACGACGTGTTTGAACTGCCGCCCAATTCGCAGGGCATCGCCGCACTTCAGATGCTCAACCTCCTGGAGGCCTACGACCTCAAGGCGATGGGCTGGAACTCGCCCGAGGCGCTCCATCTCCTGATCGAGGCGAAGAAACTCGCCTTCGAGGACCGCGCGAAGTTCTACGCGGACCCTGATTTTTCCAAGATCCCGCTCCGCTGGCTCGTGTCCAAAGAATACGCTGCGGAGCGCCGCAAGCTCATCGACCCCAAGCGCGCCGCGCGCCGCGTGGATGCCGGCAATCCCAAGCTCAATGAGGGCGACACCATCTACATGACCGTCGCGGATCGGGACGGGAGCATGATCTCGCTCATCCAGAGCAACTATCGCGGCATGGGAAGCGGCATCGTCACGCCTGGCACCGGCTTCGGCTTCCAGGACCGCGGCGAGATGTTCACCTTCGAGAAGGGACACGCGAACGTGTATGCCCCGGGCAAGCGGCCGTTCCAAACCATCATCCCCGCGTTTGTCATGAAGGATGGCAAGCCGTGGATGTCTTTCGGCGTGATGGGCGGAGCGATGCAGCCGCAGGGCCACGTCCAGATCCTCTGCAACATCATCGACTGGGGCATGGACCTCCAGGCCGCCGGCGACGCCGCGCGCTGGCAGCACCTCGGCTCCTCCGAGCCCACCAGCGAGCCGCCGATGACCAATGGCGGCTACGTCGAGGTCGAGAGCGGCATCCCGTGGGAGTCCGTGCGCGGCCTGCTGGACCGGGGTCACCAGGTCCGCGTCGGTCATGGTGGCTTCGGCGGCTACCAGGCCATCATGCGCGATCACCGGCACGGCGTTTGGATCGGTGCGTCCGAGAGCCGCAAGGACGGGCAGTCGGCCGGGTATTGACGCGGGCCGCGCGGTCTGGCTTCGTGCTCCGCCGATGGTTTCCCCCGCCACCACCGAACGCCCCTGGACGCGCAAGGATTTCCTCGGCATCCGCGGCCTGGAGCGGTGGGAGCTGGAGCGCCTGCTCGACACCGCTGCCGCCTTCAAGGAGGTCGGCACGCGCGAGATCAAGAAGGTGCCCGCGCTGCGCGGCCGCACGCTGGTGAACTTCTTCGTCGAGCCGAGCACGCGCACGCGCACATCCTTCGAGCTGGCCGCGCATCGCCTCTCGGCCGACGTGATCAACATCTCGGCCACGCAATCCTCGCTCACCAAGGGCGAGACGCTCAAGGACACCGCGCGCAACTTGGAGGCGCTCCTTGCCGACATCATCGTGCTCCGCCATCCCTCGGCCGGCGCGTCGCAATTTCTCGCCGAGCGACTCCAGGCATCGGTCATCAACGCCGGCGACGGCGCGCACGAACACCCCACGCAGGCGCTGCTCGACGTGTTCACCATCCGCGAGAAGCTCGGCCGCGTGGAAGGGCTCCACGTCGTCATCCTCGGCGACATCCTCTTCTCGCGCGTCGCGCGCTCGAACCTTCACCTCTTGCTCGCCCTCGGCGCGCGCGTCACCCTGTGCGGCCCAAGCACGCTGGTGCCGCGTGAATTCGAGGTCCTCGGCTGCACCGTCACGCATGACCTGGACGCCGTGCTGCCCGAGGCCGACGTGATCAACCTCCTCCGCGTGCAGCACGAGCGGCAGCGAAAAGAATACTTTCCCTCGCTCGCCGAATACACCGTCCTCTTCGGCCTGACCAAGCAGCGCGCCGCCCGCCTCAAGCCCGGCTGCCTCGTGATGCACCCCGGCCCGATCAACCGCGGCGTGGAGATCGATTCCGAAGTCGCCGACGGCCTCCAAAGCGTGATTCTCGAACAGGTCACCAACGGCCTCGCGGCCCGCATGGCCGTCCTCTACCTGTGCGCTGGCGCGCAAGGCGTCCGCTAGTCCTTCTTCATGTCTGCCGATCTTCACGATACCTTCGTCCTCCGCGGTGGCCGCATCATCGATCCCGCGTCCGGCCGGGATGAGGTCGGCGATCTCTTCATCCAGGACGGCCGCGTCGCGGAGCAGGCGGGGGCCGGCCCGCGGGCGGCGGAAATCGACTGCACCGGCCTCGTCGTCTCGCCCGGCCTGATCGACATCCACGTCCACTTCCGCGAGCCGGGCCAGTCCGCGAAGGAGACCATCGCCACGGGGGCGCGTTGCGCGGCGGCGGGCGGGTTCACCTCCGTGGTGTGCATGCCGAACACGCAGCCCACCGTGGACACCCCGAGCGTGGTCGCGTGGATCTTGGAAAAGGCCGCGCGCGAGGCGTGCGTGAACGTGTTCACCACCGGCGCGATCACCAAGGGTTTGGCCGGCGAGGAACTCGCGCCCATTGGCTCGCTGCGCCGCGCGGGCGTCGTCGCGATCACGGATGACGGGCACTGCATCCAGAGCGCCGAGGTCATGCGCCGCGCGCTCGAATACGCGCGGATGTTCGATCTCGTCACGATGGACCATTGCCAGGACTACTCGCTCGTCGGCAAGGGCGTGATGCACGAGGGTCGCTGGAGCACCGTGCTCGGCCTGCCGGGCTGGCCCGCCGCGGGGGAGGAAGTCATCGTGCAGCGCAACGCCCTCCTCGCCGAGCTGACCGGCGCGCCCATCCACTGCCAGCACCTCTCGGCCGCCGGCAGCGTGCGCATCCTGCGCGAGGCCCGCGCCCGCGGCGTGCCGCTCACCGGCGAGGTTTGCCCGCATCACCTCGCGCTCACCGACGAGTCGCTCCAAGGCTTCGACACCAACTTCAAGATGAACCCGCCGCTGCGCTCGCCTGAGCACGTGGAGGCGCTTTACGAGGGCATCGCCGACGGCACGATCACCATTCTCTCGTCTGATCACGCGCCGCACTCGCCCCACGAGAAGGAGGTCGAGTTCGACCAAGCCCCCTTCGGCATCCTCGGCCTGGAAACGGAGTTTGCGCTTTTCCACACGCTTCTCGTGAGGCAGCGCGCCGTCCTCGACCTCCCGCGCCTTCTCGCCCTGCTCACCGTTAATCCCGCCCGCCTTCTCGGCCTCCCCCGCGGCACATTGGAGGTGGGCGCCGTCGCCGACGTGACCCTCATCGACCCCGCGCGCGAGTGGGAATACGACGTGGCGCGCTCCCCGAGCCTCTCCCGCAACTCGCCCTTCCATGGTTGGAAGCTCACCGGCCGCGCCGTCCGCACCATCGTCGCGGGCAAGACGGTGTGGGCGGCGGACGAGGATCGAGGATAGAAAACCGAGGATCGTGGCAATTAGCGCACGCGCTCCACGATCTCGTTCCCTCGAATACGATCCTCAATCCTCGATCTTCATCTCCCCCTTCCCCCATGCCTCCCTTCGGTCTCGTGATCCACGGCGGCGCCGGCGATGTCCGGCGCGATGAGATTTCCGCCTCTCTCGAGGAGAAATTCCGGCGTGTCCTCGGCGAAACCCTCGCCGCCGGCCACGCGCTTCTCGCGGCGGGGCGGCCCGCGCTCGATGTGGTCACGGAGACGGTCGCGCTCCTTGAGGATTGCCCGCTCTTCAACTCGGGCGTCGGCGCGAACCTCAACGCCGACGGCGAGTGCGAGCTCGACGCCTCGGTGATGGATGGTCGCACGCTGGCGGCTGGCGCCGTGGCCGGCGTCCGCACCGTGCGCTCCCCGATCCGCCTTGCCCGCGACGTGATGGGACGCTCCAACCACGTCCTCCTCGCCGCGGCCGGCGCCGAGGAGTTCGCCCGCGCCATCGGCCACGAGGCCGTCGCGAACGCGTTTTTCCAGACGCCGTTTCGCCGCGCGCAGTGGGAGCGCGTCCGCGAGATGGAGCGCCATCAGGCCGACCAGCCGTCCGGGCTGGAATCGAACCTCCTCACGTCGTTCTCGGCCGACGACAACTACCTCATGCGCGAGCTGAAGTTCGGCACCGTGGGCTGCGTGGCGCTCGACCAATCCGGCAGCCTCGCCGCCGGCACCTCCACCGGCGGGATGCTCAACAAGCGCTTCGGCCGCGTGGGTGACTCGCCGCTCATCGGCGCCGGCACCTACGCGGACGACTTCGCGTGCGCCGTTTCCTGCACGGGGCAAGGGGAATACTTCGTCCGCGTGGGCGTGGCGAAGGACGTGGCCGCCCGCATGATCTACGGCCGCGATTCCCTGGCCGATGCCGCGCGCGGCGCGCTGGTGCGCGTGGGCGAGCTGGGCGGCAGCGGCGGCCTGATCGCCATCGATCGCGCCGGCCACGTGGCCCTGCCCTTCAACACCGCGGGGATGTATCGCGCCTACCGCGTCGGCGGCGCGGGGCCCGTCGTGGCGATCTTCGGCGACGAGGAATAAAGCGCTGGAAGTGTCCATCCGGGCCGGCCCGCGCTGGTGGCGGCTGCGGCTTGATCCTTTCATGACTGATTCAAAGAAGCCGGTAGCGCCCGCAGGCGCGACAATCAGAACCGAATGCGCGCAAGACTCCGGCGGTCTTGCGGAAGAGCGAGTCGGTCCTGCGCAAGACCGACTGGCTCATGCGGAAGACCACCTTGGTCTTCGGAAAGACCAAATGGGTCATACGAAAGACCGGACTGGTCCTGCGCAAGACCGATTCGCTCATGCGAAAGACTCCCCTGGTCTTCAGGAAGACCAAACTGGTCATGCGAAAGACCCCGGGCATCCTGGAGAGGAGGGGTGCGGTCATGCGAAAGACCGATTTGATCTATCCAAGACCCAAACGGTCATGCGCAAGACCGATTTGATCATGCGGAAGACCAAAACCGTCTTCGGGAAGACCGCTTTAGTCATGCGAAGGACCCGAACGCTCCTCCAAGGACCCGGCGAGTCATGCGCAAGACCAGTTTGGTCATGCGAAAGACCAAAATGGTCATGCGATAGACCGACTTGGTCATGCGCATGACCCGCGCCCTCTTCCAAAATGTGGGCGAACGGCGGCGTAAGCTTACGCCGTTTTTCCAGGGGAGTTGAGCGAGGACGACTCCAGGGAAACGGGGAGCGCGGGTGCCCGCCCGCGGCGGCCGGCGCCCCCGCCGGACGATGCCTGAAGGCCAAGCCGCTCATTTCCCGCCCGTCTCGAAGCGCCCGATCTGCTCGGCGATTCGCAGGGCCAGCGACTGCAGCGCCGCGCGATGCGGCGTTTCCGGCAGGATCGACAGCTCGGCCCGCGCGCCCAGCACGAGGTCCACGCCGGTGCGCACGGCCTCGCCCAGGGCGCCGCTCCGGCGCGCGGCGGCGGTGAGCGCCACGGCCTCCGGCTCCTCGGCCCGCAGGATCATCTGCGAATACACCGCCAAGTCGGCTGGCGAGGCAGCCTTGAGCAAGTTCAGGATCGGCAGCGTCAGCTTGCCCTTTCGCAGGTCGGTGCCGAGCGTCTTGCCCGCGTCGGCCTCGTCGCCGGCGAGGTCCAGGCAGTCGTCATACACCTGGTAAGCCGTGCCCAGCCGCAGCCCGAACGACTGCAGCGCCGCCACCGCCGCCGGCTCGGCGCCACGGCGAAGAGCGCGGCCGTCTTCTTCTCGATGATGGAGAAGTAGTCCTTGTGCGACAGGTTCAGGTCGAAGCGGCGCTGCGTCTGGATGATCTCGCCGGTGCAGACCGCGTTGGCCGCGCGGGCGATCTTCCGGGAGATCTGGGCCTCGTCGAACTGCGAGGCCAAGTCCAGCGCGTGCGCGAACAAGCAATCGCCCAGCAGCACCGTGATGGCGTTGCCCCAGCGCGCGTTGGGCGTGGGCTGGTCGCGCCGGGTGTCGGCTCCGTCCATGATGTCGTCGTGCACCAGCGTGGCGAGGTGGATCATCTCCACGATGACCGCCAGGCGCGTGTGCTCGGGCGTCAGGCCGCCGGTCGCTCCGCCGGCCAGCAGCGCCATCGCCGGGCGCAGCCGCTTGCCGGAGGAGGCCAGCGCGTAGGCCGCGTAGGGCGCCACGGCCGGGTCGAACGCCTCGGCTTGCGCGCGAATCAGCTCGTCCACCTCCCGCAAAGGCTCGGCGATCAATGCCAGCGTCTCCGCAATCGCGCGTCCCGGCGTCTCGGGGGAGGACTCCGGCGGTCGGACCCTTGTGAAATATTTCACAAATCCAGGCTAGCGGGTTGGAGAGATGTGAAAAGTGAAAAGTGAGAGGCGAGAAGTGGCTTACGCGCGGGAACCGCTCGGAATGCCGGGCTGCCGCGGGGCGACGATCCGAAGGCGACGCGCCGGCCGCGATTTGCCGCTTGCGTCCCACTTTTCACTTCTCACCTCTCACTTCTCACGTCTTCCTTCCCGCCGCCCATGCAAGCCTTCCTCGAACGCCTGCGCCGCTCGCGCTTCTTCACGATCTCGGCGGCGATCCACCTCGCGCTCGTCGTCCTCTTCGGCGGCACCATCATCTTCCGCAACGCCCTCAAGCAGGATGACTTCGAGGCCGATCCCGGCGGCGCCGGCCTCATCGCGCCGCCGGCCGCGCAGGCGCCTGACCCGGTGACGCAGCCGCTCGCCCAGCCGCAGACCACGCCGCAGGTCGCCACGCCCTCAACGCCCACGCAGTCGCTCACGGCCATCACCACCACGAGCACGCTGCCGGCTGCCTTCGAGCTGCCCTCGGCCGCGCCCGACCTCGCGCCGTCGAACATCCGCACCATCACCCCCGAGGCCAGCGCCGCGACGCCCACGCAGCAAACGCTTCCCGGCGGCCTCACGCTCGCGCAGGCCAAGGCGATGAAGGCCTTCACCGGCGGATGGGGCCAGGGCTCCGGCGGCTCGGGCGTGGGCAAGGACCGCCGCTTCAAGTTCACGGCCTACGTGGCTAAATACGCGGGCGGCGACTGGAATTCCACCGTCCGCATGCGCAACGGCAAGGACATCGACTTCGGCTCGCTGCCGAATTTGCTCTACCTCATGAACAAGTGGTCCGGCGATCGCATCCAGGCCCAGGCCAACGCCGTCCCGCTCGACCTCTCCTCCGACGAGATCTTCACGATCAAGCCGCCCTTCATCTTCTTCACCGGCCGGCGCGACTTTGTCCTCACCGGGCGCGAGGTGGAAAACCTCCGCAAATACATCCAGCTCGGCGGCGCCGTGTGGGGCGACGCCACGCTGCCCGGCCGCCGCTCGCGCTTCGACCTCGCCTTTCGCCGCGAGATGAAGCGCGTGGTGCCCGACGTGAACAAAGATTTCGAGCCGCTGCCGCCCGACCACCCTCTCTTCGCGCGCACCTACTTCCCTGAGGTGCGCGGCGTGCCGCCCGGTCTGAACTATTACCAGGAGCCGGTCTATGCGATCAAGATCTACGGCGAGGTGGCCATCCTCTACACCGCCAACGACTACGGCGACATGTGGCAGATCGGCCTGACCGAGCGCGGCGAGATCGACTTCCGAAAGGACGAGAACGACAACTTCGTGGGCCTGAACTACGAACTCTGGCAGCGCCGCGCGAACTACTTCCGCAACCTGGAGCCCAAGCCCATCCAGGACTCCTACAAGTTCGGCATCAACATCGTCGTTCACCTCCTCACCCGCTGGGAGGACCGCCTGCGCACGGTGCCGGGCGGGCTGTGACCGAGAAGGACCGAGAAGATGGAGGATGGAAGATGGCAGAAGTGTCGGCCAGGGGTTGGAGCCGCGAGATCATCGCGGAGCAATACGGCCAAGGCTTATTCTCAAACGCCCATCGATTCGCCGGCTTCCTGCCATCCTCCATCTTCCATCCTCTCGGCCTTCCTCCCTCCGCTCCCGGCTTGACCGCGTCTTCCCCGCGCCCTCATTCCTCCATCCCCCCATCACCATGCTCTCCCGCTTCCTTCCGCTTCTCGCCGCTGCTTTTCTCCCCGCCGTCGCCCTCGGTGAGGACGTGGTGCGGCTCGGCAACCTCAAATTTGCCCACTACGGCGCGGTCTCTTACATGAAGGAGATCGCCCCGAAGTATAACCTGCGCATCGAGGAGAAGATGTTTGCCAAGGGCATCGACATCGTGCCGGCCGTCATCGCCGGCGAGATCGATGTCACGGCCTCCGCGGCCGACGGCGCCATCGCCGGCCGCGCCAAGGGCGTGCCGGTCTATGTGATGGCCGGATTCTCCGATGGCGGCTCGCGCATCGTGGGCCGCTCCGACGAGGAGTTCAAGGGCGTGGCCGACCTGAAAGGCAAGAAGGTCGGCGTGGCCCGCGGCGGCGCGCAGGAGCTCGCCCTCTACGCCGAACTCGACAAGGTCAAGCTCACCTGGAGCGACAAGCCCGGCCAAGCCGACGTGCAGATCCTCTTCCTCGCCTACGCGGACCTGAACCAGGCGCTGATGCAGAAGCAGATCGACGCGATGTGCCAGAGCGAGCCGCAGAGCACGCAGGCGATAACGAAGGGCTTCGGCAAGGAAATCATCAAGCCCTACGACACGCCCATCAAGCGCATGACCCGCGTGCTCGTGATGACCGAGAAGATGTATCAGAACCGCGACCTCGCCTCGCGCGTGATGCGCTGCTTCGTGGAGGCCACCCAGACCTTCCTCGCCAAGCCGGACGTGGCCGAGAAGTATGTGCGCGAGCAAATGTTCAAGGGCCAGTATTCCTCCGAGGAATATCGCGACGCGATGAGCAACGCGGCCTTCACTTACGACGTGACGACGGAGGAGATCCAGATCACGACGGACTACATGGTGAAGTTCGGCGTGGGCCAGATCACCTCCGGCTCGGCCAAGCCGCCGGTGGCGACCGAATGGGTGAAGACCGACCTCCTCATGGAGGCAAAGAAGGCCGCGGGAGTGAAGTAAGGCGGCTCGGCTCGAATGCGTCCGCGGGCGATGGCTTGCGGATGGTCAGCGACGTTTTGGAGTGCGGGAGCTTGCTCCCGCTGTCCTGCCGGTCACGCCACAAACCGCGCCAACGACAAGGCAGCGGGGCGGCGCTTCGAGGTTCAAACGCTCGCATGCGGGCAAAGCGGCAGGAAAGCGGGAGCAAGCTCCCGCACTCCACAGCCTTCGGCCTATCATTCGTAAGCCATTCACCGGGAAAGCGGGCATCGGTGACGTTCGCCCTCGCGTTTGCCCCGCCGCGCGGACGCGTCATGCTCCGCGTCCCATCATGTCCGCCGGCCCCGAACCTTCCTTCCTCCAGCAAGCCTGCGTGTATCTCGGCGCGGCCGTGGTGTCCGTGCCCATCGCCAAGCGCCTGGGCCTCGGCTCGGTGCTCGGCTACCTGATCGCCGGCGCGGTGATCGGGCCGTGGGGGTTCAAGCTCACCGGCGCGAACCCGGATGACGTGCGCCACTTCGCCGAGTTCGGCGTGGTAATGATGCTCTTCCTCGTCGGGCTGGAGCTGCGGCCCTCGCGCGTGTGGTCGCTGCGCGTGCCGATTCTCGGGATGGGCGGCCTCCAGGTGGTGATGACGGCCGCGCTCGTCCTCGGGATGACCATGGGATTCGGCCTCGACTGGCGCCTCGGCCTGGGCGCGGGCTTGGCGCTGGCGATGTCGTCCACGGCCATCGCGATCCAGTCGTTGCAGGAGCGCGGCTTGTTGGGCTCGGGCGGCGGCCAGGCGGCGTTCTCGGTGCTCGTCTTCCAGGACATCTCGGTGATTCCCATCCTCGCGCTGCTTCCGCTCGTGGGCACCGCGGCGAAGGCAGCGGTGCCCGGCGCGCCGCCCGCGTGGCAGCAGGCGCTGCTGGTGCTGGGGGCCGTTGGCGGCGTGATCGTCGCCGGGCGCTACGGCCTGCGGCCGGTGTTTCGATGGATGGCCGGCACGCATCTGCGTGAGCTTTTCACGGCCACGGCGCTCCTGCTCGTGGTGGGCATCGCGCTGCTCATGGAGGCCGTGGGCTTGTCGGCCGCGCTCGGCACCTTCCTGGCCGGCGTGGTGCTGGCGGAAAGCGAGTATCGCCACGAGCTGGAGAGCGACCTGGAGCCGTTCAAGGGACTGCTCCTCGGCCTCTTCTTCATCGCGGTGGGGGCGGGGATCGACTTCGGCCTCATCGCGCGGAAGCCGGGGTTGGTGGCCGCGCTGGTGGGCGCGCTCATCCTGCTGAAGGGCGCGCTGCTCTACATCCTGGGCCGCGGGTTCCGCATCGACCCGGCGCAGGCGGCGCTCTTCGCGTGCGCGCTGGCGGCGGGGGGCGAGTTCGCCTTCGTGCTGCTGGGATTCTGCACGCAGAACGGCGTGCTCACCGGCGAGAATGCCGCGCTGCTCGTGGCCGTGGTGGCGATGTCGCTCGCGGCGGCGCCGCTGCTCTTCGTGCTGCACGAGAAGGTGCTCTCGCCCTGGCTGATGCCCTGCTCCGCGCGCGGCGGGCCCAGGCGCGAGCAGGACGACGTGCATTCCGACGGCGAGGGCGGCGTGATCGTGGCCGGATTCGGCCGCTTCGGTCACATCGTGGGCCGCATGCTGCGCGCCAACCACGTGCCGACCACGGTGCTCGACCTCGATCCCGATCAGGTGGACCTGCTGCGCAAGCTCGGCATCCAGGTGTTCTACGGCGACGCCTCGCGCCTCGACCTCCTCCACGCGGCCGGCGCAGAGCGAGCCAAGCTCTTCGTGCTGGCCATCGACCAGCGGGAGAAGTCCCTGGAGATCGTCCAGACGCTTCGGCACGAGTTCCCGCGGCTCCGCATCCTCGCCCGTGCGATCGACCGCCAGCACGCCTACGAACTGATCCAGCTGGGCGTGACCGACGTGTATCGCGAGACCTTCGGCACCTCGCTGGAGATGGGCGTGGACGCCCTGCGCGCCATGGGCTTCCGGGCGATCCAGGCGCGCCGCGCCGCGCAATCCTTCCAAGAGCGGGACGAGGCCAGCGTGCGCGAGCTCGCCCCGCTGTGGGGGAAAACCGACGAGGGCGAGTATTTTCAAACGGCGCGGAAGATCGTCGCAAGCATGGAGGACGAGATCCGCAAGGAGTCCGGCCCCTTCCATTCCGACCGCGGCTGGGAGCCGCCGCCCGCGCCGAAGCGCGTCGAGTCGGTTGCTGCCCCTGGCTGATGATGCATGGCCGGTGCGTTGACATTCCGTGAGCGCCCAAGAAAGTTTGTTCTATGGCAACTGCGACAGAACCAACCGAGCTCGTGTCTCAACAAGCGCGCATTGAGGCAAGGCAAGCCGCGCAAATCGCCTCCAATTACATTTGCTCGGTGATTCCTCGGGCAATGGTCGTTGACGCGAACTTGATGCTCGAAGAAATCGAAGAGAGCGAGGACCGTGAGCAGTGGCTCATAACGCTGGGATTCGACACTCCGCGTGTCCTCCGGAAGAATCCTACCGGCTTGGGCTCTATCTTGGCTGGTCACTCGGTGGAACAGCCAGAACGCGTCTTTAAGCGCTTTGCAATCGACCAGAAGACTGGCCGTGTGCTTTCGATGAAGATCCGTTCGCTGCCGTGAGCCTTTTCCGTGGATGAACGCGCTTGTCGAGCAGTATCAGCGCAAGGGCATCCTACCGGATGCTAATTTGCTAATTGGTTTTCTCGTGGGGCGAATTGATCCGCGCCAATTGAGAAATTGCCGCGCAGCGACCCGATATTTTGGCCCGGAGGATTTCCCGTTGCTCGATCAGCTTCTGAACTATTCTGATCGAATCGTTACCACGCCGCATGTGCTCACGGAAGTGTCTAACCTTTCTGGACGGTTGCGCGATCCGTTTCGCACACAGTTCCGCATTCTGCTCCGCGCTGTGGTCGGCAAAATGGATGAGGAGTTCGAGTATTCGAAGGACTTGAGTGGACGCGACGATTTTCTTATACTCGGCCTGACCGACGCAGCCATCGGTAGCGTCTCACCAGGTCGTTATCTTGTGCTGACAGATGATGCCGCGCTGGGGAACCTACTTGGTCGGCGAGGTGTGGACGTGATCAACTTTAATCATATCAGGACGGGTGCTTGGCGGTGAAAGATAATCCCAGCGACTGACGAGCTCCGGGCAGTTGTCACTTCGCGCCGGGGCGGTGCTTCTCGAACCAATCGAGCGGATACAGCGCCTTGGCGATCTGGTGGCTGGGGCGGCGGGAGATGCCGTGCGGCTCGCCGGGCACGCGCACGAGCACGGACTCGACTTTCCGCAGCTTGAGCGCGGCGTAGTATTGCTCGGCCTCGCCGATGGGCGTGCGCCAGTCTTCCTCGCCGGTCATGAGCATGGTGGGCGTCTTCACCTTGCCCACGTGCATGAGCGGGGAGCGGCGGTCGTATTGCCCGGCGTGCTCCCACGGCGGGCCGGGGAACCAATAGGTGGTGCCGAAGGCCGGCAGGTCGGAGGTGAGCACCCAGGAGGTCCAGTTGATCACCGGATACAGGCTCGCGGCGGCGCGGTAGCGCTCGGTGCGCGAGATCAGCCAGCAGGTGAGAACGCCGCCGCCGGAGCCGCCGGTGACGTAGAGCTGGTCCTTGTCGATGTAGCCGCGCGCCACCACGGCGTCCACGGCGGACTCCAGGTCGAAGAAGTCGTCGCCGGGGTAGGCGTGGTGGATGAGGTTCGCGAATTCCTCACCGTAGGACGTGGAGCCGCGCGGGTTCGCATAGACGACGACGTAGCCGCGCGCCGCCCAGATTTGCTTGATCGTGTCGAAGTTCGGCCCGTAGGCGGCGAAGGGGCCGCCGTGGATCTCGAGGATGAGCGGGTATTTCTTGGCGGGGTCGAAGTCCGGCGGCCGGACGATCCAGCCCTGGACCTTGCGGCCGTCCTTGGATGAGTCGCACCAGAATTCCTCCACCTCGCCGAGCTTCTTGCCGGTGAGAAGCTCGCGGTTCAATGCGGTGACGATCTTTGGCGCGGCCTTGGCGCCGGGGAACATCGTGGCGATCTCGCCGGGAACGAGCGAGCCGCCCTGCGTGAAGGCCAGCATCCCGGTGCGCGCGGTCGAGAATGAGCCGCCGCCGGAATACGACGAGCCGCCGGCCGAGAGGCCGCGGGCGAGCTCGACATGCTTGCCGTCGAGCGGGGCGACGCCGAGGCGCGTGTCGCCCTGGTCGTCGTATTGGAAGTAAATGGAGCGGCCGTCCGAGGCCCAGCGCGGGCTCTGCGCGCCGCGGTCGAGGGCGGGGGTGACGACGCGCGGGTTGCTCCCGTCGCGATCCATCACGTAGAGCCGCGTGGTCTGGGCGCCCTGGCGGCGGTCGTCGAAGCCGGTGTAGGCGATCTGTTTGCCGTCGGGCGAGATGTCCGGCGCGTCGTCTGGGCCTTGGCGCGAGGTGAGCGCGCGGAACTTGCCGTCGGCGACGGCGACTTCATACACCTCCGTGTTGAGCGGATCGTATTCGAAGTCGGCGCGGAAGTTTCCCGAGATCAGCAGGAACTTCCCGTCGGGCGTCCACACCGGCCGCGAGTTGCCGAAGGCGGACTCGCCGGCGGGCCACTCGCCCGAGGTGAGCTGCCGCGCCGCGCCACCCTCGGCGCCGACGACGAAGAGCTGCGAGAAGCCGGCCTTGAGGTAGCCGCGACCGTTGAAGCGGTAGATGAGCCGGTCGGTCATCGTGGGCGAGCTGGCCCACTTCGCGCCCTCGGGCGCGGCCGGCATGCCGTCCACCTTGGGCTTCTTGCCCGGCACGAACGAGGAGAACGCCAACCGCGTGCCATCGGGCGACCACGCGAGGCTCGCGGGCGGGTGGGGGAGTGACGTGATCTTTGCGGTCTCGCCGGTGTCCACCCAGCGCACGTAAAGCTGCGGGCCGCCGCCCTCGCGATCTGAAACGTAGGCGATGCGCGCGCCATCGGGGGACCAGCGCGGGTCGGCATCGCCAAAATTTCCAGAGGTGAGCGCGCGGTGGCCGGTGCCGTCGGCGTTGACGATCCAGAGATTGGAAAACCGCTTGTCCGACATCACGTCGGCAAACCCGCGCACATAGACCACGCGCTTGCCGTCTGGCGAGATCTGCGGCGCGGAGGCGAACTGGACGGTGAAGACGTCCATCGGCCCGAACCGGTCCGGCCGGTCCGGACCGGCCTTCTGCCCCTCGGCGGCGGCCGGTGCCGCGGATGGCGCGGCAGGCGTTGGCGAGGGCGGCGGAGGGATCGCCGGCCGGTCCTGGGCCGGGAGCGCCACGGCGAGGGCGAGCGAGAACAGCGCGCAGGGAATCGAGCGAGGGAGCATCCGGCAAAGTGGGCGCGACTGCCCCAAAGAAGCAAGGCCGTGCCCTGGCGACGTTGCTTTCTCAATGTGTGAGAGCCTTCTCCGCCTCGGCGAGGGCCGTGCGCGTGCGGCTCAGGTCGAAGGCGGTCTCGACGTTCCCGGGCTGGGCGGCGACCAGCGGCTCGAGCACGCGCAGCGAATCGCGGAAGGCGGCGGCGGCCTCGCCCCACTCGCCGCGCGTCTTGCGCACGAAGCCGAGGTCGTAGAGCGCGGAGGAGAGATCCTGCCGCGCCTCGGCGTTGGAATGGTCCGCCGCGGCCAGCTCGCGGAGCATCTCCACGGCGCGGGCGCAGTCGGCCTCGCCGGCCGCGAGGTTTTCGCCGGACTCGCCGCGGGCGGAGCCGCGCACGTCGAGCGCGCCGGCCAGCGCGCGGAGCAGGCGGGCATTTTCCGGCTCGGCGCGCACGCCGGCCTCGAGCAGCGCCACGGCGCGGTCGTGCAGCGCGAAGCACTCGGCGAAGGCGGCGCGGTCGCCCGCCTTGCGGCCGATGGCGGCCAGCGTGTTGGCGAGGCGGATGCACGCGCTCGCCAGCCGGCGGGCCTCGGGCGAGGCCGGGCTATGGCCGGCGGCCAGCGCCTCGCAGGCGGGCAGCGCGTCGCGGTAGTGGCCGAGCACGAGCCGGAAGGCTGACAGGTTGTC
>CALMOL010000394.1 GCA_937871685.1 uncultured Verrucomicrobiota bacterium | reverse complement strand
GTGAAGGACGCTCGACGCCTTGAAGTCGTTGTCGTTGCCGATCAGGAGGAAGTAGTCGTCAGGGTGGGCGGGGTCGTTGCACGGGATCAGCGCGAGCCCCTCCCACTTCTCGGAAAGCGTGTTCTGGTCGGGGGCGAGGCCGTTGGCATTCAGGCCGAACCGGGCGAGCTGCGTGGAGTCGAGCATGTCCACGAGATCCATCCGCGAGACGGCGTTCACGCCGGTGGGCAGGCCGTTGGCGGGCAGGGTGAGCGCGCCGGTGGTGCCGGGGGCGAGGTCATAGCCGGTGCCGGCGAGGTTCGTCGCGCCGTTGGTGTCCACGAGGACGACGCGCTTGTAGAGCATTTGGCCGGCGTCGCCGCCGAGGCCGCGGGCATCGCGCTCCAGCACGAGGAACTGGTGCGAGGAGATGGCGAGGATCTCCGAGATCGGCGTGGAGCGCGAGCCGGGCGTGTTGTTGCCGGCCGCGGCGGAGAGGAGCTGGCCGTTGCCGAGGCGATACACGTATTCGCCCACGACTTGGTTCCGCGTGGGCGAGCCCGCGCGCACGTCGATGGTGACGATGCGCGTGTTGGTGCTGCCGTTCTTGGATCCATCCTGCGCGAGCGGGCTTTGGAGCATGCCGACGAGGAAGTTGCCGTCCGGGGTGAGCGTGAGGCCCTCGATGCCGCGGTTGTCGTAGCGGCCGGAAGCCGGCGCCGAGGCCCCGGTGTAGCTCGGCGTGCCGGCGGCGTTGCGCGGGATCCACGCGGGCGGGGGAGTGATCGTGTCCACGAGGGCGCCGGCCGCGTTGAATCGGTAAATAAAGGGGCCGTATTCGTCCGACACGTAATACGAGCCGTCCGCGGCGCGCGCGATGCCCTCCGGGTCGAGCGAGCGCCGGCCGCCGCCGGGAGAATTCGCGGCGGACTGCGGGAAGGCCGCGTTGCCCCCGTTCGCGTCGAAACCGGTGAAGTTCGTGCCGGCACCGTAGGTGAAGACCGTCGTGGCCGTGTTCACGAAGGCGACCTGCGTCTGCGGCGCGGGGCTGGCGGCGGTGGCGGTGTAGTTCGGCGTGAACGAGAGCGAGAGCGATTGAAACCGGGGGTGATAGTCCGTCGCTCCGTCGCCGAAGCCGCGGTCCGGCAACGCGGTGAGCGCGCCCGAGAAGGTGAGCGCCCCGCCGGCGCCGGGCGCCACGGAGAGCGATCCTTGGTTGAAGGCCATCGCCGAGAACAGGCCGCCGAGCGTGTCCTGGCCGCCCGCGTCGAGGGTGTTCGCCGGGATGCGTCCAACGCCCACCAGGCCCTGATTGGCGAAGCCCTCGAACTGCGCGCGGGCGGCGCCGACGGCGGCGATCGAGAGAAAAGCGAGGGCAAGTCGGCGCATGGTGCGCACCGAAGCCGTCGCGGACCCTCGCCACAACCGGCGAAGCGTGAAGATCTCGTGACGCGCCGAGCCGAACGTCACGAGAGTTTCACTCTTCCCATGGTGCGCGCTCGCGGCGAGATGCTTCTTGTCTCCGGCGTGATTCGAAACGCCTTTATCATTTCCGCGCTGCTGGCCAGCGCCGTCGTCGCCGAGGAACCTGCCGCCGTTCCCAGCGCGCGCCGCCCTCCCGCCGTCAACGTCAAGCCAGCCGCCGCGAAGGCCGATCCCGAGCCAGCCTCGCCGCCGCTGCCCGAGGGCGTTTCCGAGCTGCGGCTGGACGAGCTGCTCAAGCCCGAGATCGGCGATCGCGGGCTCGAGTTCTCGGAGAAGACGCTCTCGCTCAAGGGCCGCCGCGTGCGCGTCGCCGGCTGGATGGTCGAGGCCATCCACCAGAACCGCCGGATGTTCGTCCTCTCGCCGGTGCAACTGCGCTTCCACGAGTGCGAATACGGCCTCGCCGACGACCTCCCGGCCGCCGTGCTCCACGTCGTCGTCCCCGGCCGGCCCAGCGAGCGCGTGCCCTACCAGCCGGGGCGGCTCCTCCTCACCGGCACCCTCGAGCTCGGCCCGCGCGAGGAAATGGACGGTCGCGTGACCTGGGCTCGCCTTCGCCTCGACGCCGCCCCCACCGCCGCGCCCGCGCCGGCCACCGCCTCGCGCTGATTTCTCCCGCTTGCCAGTCATCCCCAACGCACCACGCATGAACCATAGACTCCCGCTCGCGGCCGCCCTGGCCGCGCTCGCCGCCCCCGCGCTGCTCCCCGCCGCACCGACGGTCTCTCGCCTCACGCCGCCCTCGGCGCTCTTCACCTTCGGCGACGCCACGCCGCCCTACATCGCGCGCTTCCTGCCCGGGCAGCGCTTCGATCTCCAAGCCACCGTGCGGCCCGACGCCGGCCAGTCCTTCACCTCCGTCCGCTTCTTCGTGGACAACGTGGAGGTCACCGGCCTCCAAGGCGGCCTCGTCACCACCGGCCTCGTCGCCGGCCTGCCGGCCGGCACCGCCGTCGCCTCGCGGCGCGCTTACTCGAATCTCGCCCCGGGCGTCCACACGCTCACCGTCACCGCCGTCCAGTCGGATACCCAGACCGTTTCCGCCTCGGGCAATTTCGAGATCGTCGCCCTCACCACCGGCGCCAACAAGGCCCGCAACGTCATCCTCTTCATCGGCGACGGCATGGGCATCGCCCACCGCACCGCCGCGCGCATCATGCGCCACGGCGTGCAGCAGGGGAAGGCGAACGACCGCCTCGCCATGGACAAGATGCCGGTCACCGGCCTCGTGATGACTTCCTCGCTGAATTCCATCATCACGGATTCCTCGCCCGGCGCCTCCTGCTACTCCACCGGCAACAAGGGCAACAACAACCAGCACGGCGTCTTCCCCGACGACACGAACGATGCCTTCGACAACCCCCGCATCGAGTCCATCACCGAGTTCCTCGCCCGCACCCAGGGCCGCGCCACCGGCATCGTCACCACCGCGGACATCTTCGACGCCACCCCCGGCGCCTTCGGCTCCCACACGCAGAATCGCGGCGCCGGCACCGGCATCTGCGACCAATACCTCGACGAGCGCGGCGCCACCAACCTCACGGTCCTCATGGGCGGCGGCCGGAAGTGGTTCTTGCCCGCCACCACGCTCGGCTCCGCCCGCGCGAACTCGACCGACTACGTCCTCCCCGCCGACGTGAGCGCCGGCTGGGGCGTGCCTGCCGGCGCGCTCGACCCGAACCGCGACCTCCTCGCCGACTTCCAGGCCGCCGGCTTCACCTACGCGCCCACCCGCACCGCGCTCACCTCGGCCGCCGCCTCCGCCACGAAGCTGCTCGGCCTCTTCACGCTCTCGAACATGAACGTGTCGCTCGACAAGATCGGCGGCCGCCGCGGCACCTCGAACGTCGTCTCCCAATACGGCTTCCCCGACCAGCCCATGCTCGACGAGATGACCGACGCCGCGCTCACCGTCCTCTCGCGCGGCGCGAACGGCTTCTTCCTCATGGTGGAGGGCGCCTCCATCGACAAGCAGGCGCACAACATGGATTCCGAGCGCTGGATCCTGGAGACCATTGAGTTCGATCGCGCCATCGAGCGCGGCGTCGCCTACGCCCAATCGCACCCGGATACGCTCGTCATCGTCACCGCCGACCACGAGTGCGCCGGCATCAACATCATCGGCGCCTCCCGCGTGACCAACGCCGACCTCCAGACCCGCGCCCAGTCCGGCGGCGGCGCCGCGTCGCTGCGCGACCCCGTGGTCGGCACCTACGACCTGGCCGGCTTCCCCGTTTACCAGATCGCGGCCGACGGCTTCCCCGTCACCACCGACGTGGACAACAAGATCCTCATCGGCTACGCCGCCAACTCCGACCGCTACGAGGACTGGGTGACCAACGCCCGCCCCCTGCGCGACACGCAGCAGCCCTTCAACGGCACCCGCCCGCTCAACTCCTACCCGACCACCCCGTTGAACCGCGACAACGCCGGCAACTTCCTGATCACCGGCCAGGTGCCCGGCGAAACTGCCGTCCACACCGCGAGCGACATCCCGCTCTCGGCCGCCGGCCTCGGCGCCCAGAACTTCACCGGCGTGCAGGATAACACCGAGGTGTTCTTCCGCATGATGCAGGCCGCCGTCGGCGGCGTGGACACCGCCCCCGTGCTCCCACCCGCGAACGCAAAGGCCGGCCGCTGAGGCCCTCGGCCTCTCTCTGCCAAGAAGAACGACTTGTCTCACGGCGCCGCCGGCCTACGCGAGGAGACCGGCGGCGCTTTTCTGGCAACGGAAGAACGGCCGCGAAGACGTGTGGCTTGCGATCCCAAACGGAAACGCGACCCTCGCCCACTGATCGTTGAACGGCTCCCCGAGGTGCAGGCGCTCTCCGAAGACGAGAAGCTCCAACTGGCCGCGGAACTCTTTCAGGAGGCTGCCGGCACCTCGGCGGCACAGGACGATGCGACGTTTGCGGCGCTCAAGGAGCGCATGAGGGAACTGGAGGCGAAACCGGAAAGCGCCGTTCCGTGGGAGGACGTGAAGCGGAAGCTACAGGCGCGGCGACCGTGAAGAGGGCGATCATCTGGACCGCCGCGGCCGAGGCGGACGCGCAGGCTTGGTTCAACTGGTTCGAGGTGCGTTCGGACGCCACAGCTGAGCGCTGCGGCAAACGAACTCATCGACGCGGTGGAGCGACTTGAGGCGTTTCCTGAGATGGCGCCGCGCTGGCGTGCGCCGTTCCGCCGTCTGCTGCTGCGGGGAGGAAGCCTCGGGCTGTTCTACGTGGTGCATCCGCACCGCTTGGTCGTGGCCGGGATCATGGACCTGCGGCGCGACCCAAAGCGCCTCATCGGAGAAATGAACCGGCGACTGCCGCGGCGATGACTTCCGGCCA
>CALMOL010000393.1:447-6004 GCA_937871685.1 uncultured Verrucomicrobiota bacterium | reverse complement strand
GAGTGGTGAATTCCAATGCTCCACGATGGGGTGGAGCAACCACGCTGGGCGTCTCGCGTGAGCAGGTTGGCGCGGCTGTCTGCGAAGGCGGAGTGTTCGATTTTGCCGCTTGACCCCTTTCCGCCTTTCCTTGCCGCTTGACCCCTTTCCGCCTTTCCGTCGGCACTCTCAACATTTTGAAGCTCGTCTACCCACTACAGGCCGCAGGGGTTGGCGTGCGATCAACTCAGTAATCCCGAACGTATGATAGCTCGCTGCTATCGGGATTTACGGGCTTGTAGCCAAGAGTTTCAACATCCCTCATTTCCGGTGTTCTCGAAAGGTAGCCATCCTCGATAGTCTTTCTCCGTCGGCTCGGAGCAAGTCGCGCCAATTCCGCAATCCTTCCCGTGAAGTTAAATCCGATTTGAGCCGAGCAATCTTCGATGATTGCCAATGCAACCAGAGCATCCCGCCAATCGACTTCGTTGTCGTCAATACTCAGCATCCACAGCGATTTCTCTATCGGCGTCGCGTCCTTGCATCGCGCTGCGTGCACTGCCATCCGCACCGCAAAAGTCACGAACGAATAGGCGTCATCACGGTTGATGACCTGCCTGACATCCTTCAGCAACTGATTCGTTACGTCGCCACCCAAGACTGCAAGGAACTCCCGCTCAAAAGCAGATGGGATGGGCACCTCGCCTCCAACTGGAAAATCGTAGTTTTCGGGACAGGCGTTCAGGAACGCGCATATTCCTTCTTGAACTTGTCTGAAATCAATTTGCATTCTAGGGAGAGATCAATTCGCCGCCCCTCGAGATTACTCTTTGGATCTCGTCCCAGGTTACGCTGCCGCGACGAACATCTTCAAACGGCGTTATGAGCCGCACCGGCTTTCCAGCATCTACCGCTCCATCAATCCACGCCATATTGATTCGGGGAGTCCACTGACGCTCCATAATTCGGAAAACGCCAAGGGGGTCACGCCAAGGGGGTCAGGATAGAACTTCTGACACTCTGGTCCGATTTCGCACCGTTCCTTGGCCGTCGGCGTATGCGGCGGGCGCTTCTGCCAAGAGCATCGACAATTGTTCGTCGCCTTGCACCGGCGCGGTGGGCAGATTCGCCTCCATCTCCATTTCGTCCCCAATAAACCGAGGATACAGCGCCGCCAATCGAGGGATGCTGGCCTTCGCCTGCTCGAAATACGTCTCGTCGAGCTCGACGCCTACGGACTCGTAGCCGACAGCTTCGGCCGCGGCGAGCGTGGAGCCGGAGCCCATGAAGGGGTCTAGCACCACGCCTTCGCCAAGGGGAAGCATCGCCCGGACGAGGATGCGCATGAAGTGCTGCGGCTTCAGGCAGGGATGGTCCGCGATGGCTTCCTCGCGGTCGGGGGTGCGCCCGCTGGGGATCACGTCGGGCAGCGGCTTGTCGAGCGACAAGCGGCGCAGGCCGCCGGTCTTCCACCGCCGGAGGTTCTCCGCGACGGTCCGCTCGGAGATCGGCTTTCGGAAGAGCATCCACGGCTCGTAGGAACCCTTGGCCGTGACGCACACCTCGGGGAACTCGCGCTCGGCGTTCTTGGGGCGGTCGCCCCCACGGAAGGAGTAATAGAGCCGCATGATCGCGGTGCGGACCTCGAAGCCGGCCTCGGCCATCGCGCCCTGCACGAGGTGCTGCAAGGCCGGATTGCCGGCCACGCAGACGTGCGCGCCCGGCACCAGCACCGGCAAGAGCAGGCGGCCCCATTCGCCGAAGAAGCGCGCGAGCTGCTTCTTCTGCGCTTCGGTCAGCACGGTGAAACGAGGCAGCGGGTCGCGCTTGCTTCCGCCGATGGTGGGCGGCAGCCTCCACACCCCACCGCGGCCGGCGCGCAGCTTCGAGACCTCCTTGCCCGTGAACTCCAGCACGCCGTAGGGCGGATCGGTGCAGACGGCCTGGATGGACTCCGCCGGACAGGCGCGCAGCCACTCGAAGCAGTCGGCGTGATGAAGGCGATACATCGGCCGCAAGGTTCAACTATAGGCGAAAGACGATCAAGCCAAAAGCGGCTTCAACTATGGGCGAAATGGACGCCAAAGCCACCATCGGCCGCTTCGCCCGCAAGCTGCGCGAGCAGAAGCGCCTGACCCAGGAGCAACTGGCCACGCGGACCGGCATCACCTACCAGTATCTCTCCGGCCTGGAGAACGGTCGGGAGAACTTCTCGATCGACGTGCTGGAGGCGCTGGCCGGGGCGCTGGAGGTGCCGTTTCCCCAGATGATCGCGGCCGCCTTCGCGCCGAATCCCTCAGCCTCGACGACCGCGGTGAACCCGAGGTGCTTCCGCCCCGGCGTGCCGCTGCCGCCGGGCTTGACCCCCGGCCACCTGGAGGCCGCGCTCAACGCGACGCAGAGCCTCGTTTCCGGGATCAACGCCAACCTCCTCACCGCCGGCGCGAAGCCGCTCCTCGGCTACATCCAGGGGAACAACTTCTCCGGCCTCGTGTCGAACATGCTGTGCGACGCGCTCCACGACCATTCCCCCTACAAGCACAACTCGCATCAGGCGTATCCTGACCTGCTCAACGCCGCCGATCTCGCCGAAGGGAAGCCCACTGGTCTGGAGGTGAAGTCCACCGTCCAGATCGGCAAGGGCGGCGAGAGCCACAACGGGCATTCCGGCTGGCATCTGGTGGCCTGCTTCCAGAACGACGCGCAAAGCGGCAACATCCGCTTCGTGCACCTAATGTTCGCCGTGCTGAACGGGCACGGCCACGCGGAGCCGGACTGGACCTACGTCGGCAGCAAGGTGAACAAGGACACGGGCAGCCGCCGCACTGAAACCTACAACACCACGCTCGGCGGCACGACCAAGCTTCGGGATGGCTCCGTCTTCCTTGACCCGTCGGTGATCGACTGCAAGCGGTGGCGGCAACAGCGGCGCGGCCCCGTCCCTTCCCACTCGATCTTCGCGACGTGAAACGGTCAGGGAGCGAAGGGCAAGCGGCAATCGCTTGGGCTTCGGCGAGCACCTTGCAGCACAGGCTGGCCGGGGCCTGGGGACCTCGGCGTCCCGGCCCCAGCGCAGGCTGAAGGAGAGCAGGTCGGGCGCGTCATTGACGTGCAATTCTAGGTCTGTTTTCTGGGACCAACCGCGCGCACTTTCCGACGGTGGTGCCAGAAGTATTGCCGAATGATGCGGGCGGGCCGGCCCCGGAAGCGGATCACCGCGCGCCCGAGCTTGCCGTCGCTGAAGGCACCGAGCTTATCGCCAAGCCTGCTTCAGAGGCGTAAACGCGAGGGGAGAAGATCCCGCTCCATTCAAAAGGCGTGCTCTGCTTGAGCGTGACCGGGACCGATTCTCCGGATAATCCCTCTGGTTTGCCAAAGGACGATCCGGATCATCCGGAGGACCTGAGACATCCTCGGGAGGACCGCCGTGGTCCTCACGAGGATCAAACTGGTCCTCGGGAGGACCCGCTCGGTCCTCCCGAGGATGCGGGGGGTCCTCGGGAGGACCAACTTGGTCCTCCGGAGGACCTCGGCCTATCCTCGCGAGGAGCAGCTGGGTCCTCGGGAGGACCAGTTTGGTCCTCGCGAGGATGCGGTCCTATCCTCGGGAGGACCGCGGCGGTCCTCGGGAGGACCAAGTTGGTCCTCGGGAGGATGCCCACTGGTCCTCGGGAGGACCACCCGGCATCCTCCCGAGGACCGGTGGGTATCCTCACCTTGGGCCTCCGCGGGCTGCCAATGGGGCTTCCGCTTCTGGAAAGCGCCTTCCCAGCGCCTTACGGCGCGCTTTCCACCCCGCCGCGGACGAAAATGGACCAACCCAACATTGGGCTGGAAAACTGACCCGCGAACGGGTCGGAAGAGCGAGCGAAGGACGTTGCGCCCAAGCCACCGCGGGCGCGTCGCGGAGCGGCGCGCGGGCACACAGGCCCGGCCGTCGCGGACGCGATGGAAAATCGCCGCAGCCGCGCTCGCGCGTTCCGACCGGGTGTAGAGGCGGCTCTGTCTGCAGAAGTCCCGCAGAGCGGGATGCCGCCTGGAGCTATCTTCCGGGTGGCGGCTGCCGAATGCTTTGCCGGCGGCCACCCGGGAAAAATTAGAGGCGGCACGTCTGCATTCGCAGACAGAGCCGCCTCTACAACGGACGAAACGCGCGCTCCGATGACTCGGACGCATCCCGGGATCAGGCTTTGTTCGTCGAGGCGGCGAAGATGGAATCGACGGCGTGGCCGAGCGATTGGTTGAACTCGGACTCGCTCATCTGGAACTTGAGGTCGTCGGCCAGCGCGCGGGAGAAGCTCGCGATGATCCCGCGGTTCTGAGCGAGGCGGCGGTTGGCTTCGGCCAGGGGGTAACCGCCCGACAGCGCCACCACGCGCACGACGCGCGGGTGCTCGACCAGCGGCTGGTAAAAATTCGCCTCCTCGGGGAGGGTGAGCTTGAGCATGACGGGGCGGTCCTCCGGAACCTTCTCGAGGCCGCGCAGAAGCTCGTCGCGCAGCAGGGCCTCGGCCTGGGCCTTGTCCGGGGCCTTGATTGAGATTTCCGGCTCGAGAATCGGCACGAGGCCGTGACTGGAGACCTGTGCGCCGATCTCGAACTGCTGCTCCGCCACGGCGCGAATGCCCTCGGCGTTGGCGTGGTTGATGACCGAGCGCTCCTTCGTCCCGAAGATTCCGAGCTTGGCCGCGCGGGCGAGGAGCTCGTCGAGGCCGGGCATCGGCTTCATCATCTGGACGCCATTCGCCTCGGCCTCGAGGCCCTTGTCGATCTTCAGGAAGGGCACGACGCCGCGCTGCTTCCACAGGAAGGTCGGCACGGGGGTGCCGTCCACGTCGCCGTCCATCGTGCGCTCGAAGAGGATGGCGCCGATGACCTTGTCGCCGGTGAACGCGGGCGACTTCATGATGCGCACCCGCATGGAGTGCATCTGGGCGAACATTGGTTCGTCGCCGGAATACATGTCGGCGGTGACGCCGTATTGGGCGAGGGCCTTCGGGGTGGAGCCGCCGCTTTGGTCGAGCGCGGCAATGAACCCAGGCTTCTGGTGCATCTGGGAGAGCATTTGGGAGTCGGACATGGAAATGTTTCTATCCGGCTCCGGGTTTCACCGCCAGCATTTCCGC
Organism: uncultured Verrucomicrobiota bacterium; assembly: GCA_937871685.1. GTDB lineage: Bacteria > Verrucomicrobiota > Verrucomicrobiia > Chthoniobacterales > SZAS-18 > SZAS-18. Next base: position 899 of record CALMOL010000393.1, on the reverse strand, counting down.
AGCCTTTCTTTGGGGGGCGAGGATCACCGTGGTCGGAGACCCCGAAAGCGTCGAACCGCCCGCGGATTCGACGCGCTCGTTTCTGCCGGCCCATCCACCCTTCGGCGAGAGTCCGAAACTCGCCACGAAGGCGCGAAGAGCACGAAGGAAGCACCGGCTCCTCTGATCCTTGTCTTCGTGTCGTTCGTGGTGACTATCACGCAGACCGCGAGCCTACTGCACCAAGCCGGGCTCTTCCGGCGCGGCGGCGGCCGGCTCGGGCGTGGGGAAAGGCACGCCGTGGTCGGCCAGGATGCCGAAGACGCGGTCCAGGAGGGTGCGGTAGTTGTCGTCGAAAACGTCGTCGCGCAGGCGGCCCTGCATCGCTGAGAACTCGGCGCGCGCGCCGGCCAAGCGCATCCCGAGCAGCGAGCGGTATTGCTCGGCCTCGCTGGGCGTGGTGGCCTCGGGGT
>CALMOL010000393.1:0-437 GCA_937871685.1 uncultured Verrucomicrobiota bacterium | reverse complement strand
CGGGCCTGCTGCTCCAGCTCGCGCAAGGTCAGCCAGCTTGTCAGCGGGCCGGTGTCGACGCTGCGTTTCGGCGACGGCAGCGTCCCCTTGAGCACGACCAGCAAGCCAGGATGCACCGCGCCCGGCGCGGATGGCGCGGTCTATGGTCTGCACGGCCATCGACACGTCGCCGCCGCCACCGCCGCCGGGGCGGCGCGCCTCGCGCGGCAAGGGCGGGGCCGGCGGTAGGACGCGGTCCATGCGATCTTCCTCCCGCTCCCGCGCGTCGCGCTCGCGCTCCTCCTCGGCGTCGTCCGCCTCGGCGACGGCGGGAGCGGTGTGCGGGGCGTGGGACTTGATGCTCTTGCCCAGGCGGCGCAGCCGGCCGCGCTCGCGGCGCGAGGTGCGGCGACCGCCGGGGGCGGCCTCGCCGGACGGCGCGTCGTCGGGGTGGGAAT
>CALMOL010000392.1 GCA_937871685.1 uncultured Verrucomicrobiota bacterium | reverse complement strand
GGGCCAAGGCGCGAGCGCGGGCGGCCATCGTGCCGTAGGAGGCAGCGAGCTGGGTTTCCTTGGCGTTGCGCGCCTTTTGGAGTTCCTCCTCGGTCACGCCTTCGCGGACGACCTTCGCCACCTCATCGGAAATGAGAGCGTCGAGCTTCTCCAGCGTCACGCCGCGGTTGCCCACCGCGAAGACGCCCATCAGGCCTGCCTTCTCCAGCGGGAAGGAAAACGCCTGCGCCTGGACCGCGGCCTGCTCGCCGTCCACCATCCGACGGTAAAGGCGCGAGGATTTGCCGTCGGCGAGGATGTCGGTGAGCATCTCGGCGGCGTAGGAATCGTCGTCGGTCTGCTGCGGCGCGCGCCACGCGTGGAGCGAGGCCGGCAGCGGCGTGCTCTGCTTTTTCACTTCCACGGAGCGTGCCTCGGTCTGCGGCGGAAGCTTTACCTCGGGCCGCGGCGGCAGCTCGGCCTTCGGGATGAGGCCGAAGTATTCCTCGATCAGCTTCTTCGCGTCCGCGACGTCGAAGTCGCCTGCGAGGCAGAGGATGGCGTTGTTCGGCCGGTAGTGCTGGCGGTAGAACTCGCGGAACTCGTCGATGGTCGCTTGGTCGATGTATTGGGCCGAGCCGATGGGGGTCCACTCATAGCTGGAACCGCGGAAGACCGCTTTCGCCAACTCCTCGAAGAGCGCGCCGTAGGGTTGGTTGTCCACGCGCAGGCGGCGCTCCTCCTTGACCACTTGGCGCTGAGTTTCCACGCCCGTCTCCTCGACCTTAGCGTGCAGCATGCGCTCGCTCTCGATCCACAGGGCGAGGCGGAGCTGGTTGGAGGGCAGGTTGAGGTAATAGTCGGTCTGGTCGAAAGAGGTGGAGGCGTTGAGATTGCCGCCGGCGCCGGAGACGAGCTTGTCGATCTGGCCGCGGGCAATGTTTTCCGCGCCCTCGAACATCAGGTGCTCGAAGAAGTGCGCGAAGCCGGTGCGGTCGGCACGCTCGTCCTTGGAGCCAACGTGATACAGGACGTAGGACGCCACGACGGGCAGCTTGCGGTCCTGGTGAAGGAGAACACGAAGTCCGTTAGGCAGGGTGTAATCGGTAAAAGTGATGCGCGCCATCGCCGGGGCCGCGGCGGCGGACGGCGGCGGGGCAGGGGCTTTTGGCTCGGCCACCAGCACGCCCGGCACGAGGCTGATCAGGCCCGCGAGGAGAAGACGAGGAGAAGGAAGCGACAGGAAGCGGGGCATGGAGGGAAGCGGGAATCGTCGGGCGGCGCTGGACCCTGCACGGGAAGCCACCAGGGCCGGAAATGAAATCTGCGTAATCTGCGAAATCGACGGTTTTTCCAACGGATGGAAAAAGTGGGCGAAAAAGCGTCACCATCGTAACCGATTCATTCTTGCCCGGCAGGGGCAATCCGGTATCCCTTGCGCCCGTCCGCCGCCCTCTCTTCCGACTCACCGGAATCCGCGACATGGACCCCTCGCGGCCGGCCTCACCTCCGGCCGCGAGAAATCATCACCTTGACCTAAACCATGAGGAATCTCACCTCCCTTGGCGTGGCGCTCGTCGCGTCCGCCTCCGTCCTAGCGCCGTCTGTGCTGCGCGCGCAAGGCGTCACTTCTGCCAGCATCCAGGGCACCATCACGGACGCTTCCGGCGCACCTGTCGTGGGCGCCGAGGTCGTCGGCGTTCACACGCCCTCTGGCACCACCTACCGCACCGTCTCACGCGGTGGCGGCACTTATAACCTTCCGAACGTGCGCGTGGGCGGCCCTTACTCCGTGAGCGCCACTGCAAATGGCGCGACCAAGCGCGTGACCGGGGTCTTCACCGCCCTCCAGCAGAGCTTCACCGTCAACGTTCGCCTCGGCGCCGCCGCCGCGGCCCCGGCCGCGCTTGGCCAGGAGGTGCCGGTCGAGGCAGGCGGCCCCGGCCGCGTCGTGGTCGAGGCCTCGCTCATCGATGAGGAGGTTTTCTCGCCCACCAAGCAGGGCTCCGCCACGAACATCGGGCGCGACAAGATCGACTCCCTGCCGACGATCACGCGCTCCATCCAAGACTTCACGCGCCTCACCCCGCAGGCTACGGGTGGCTCCATCGCGGGCGGCAACAACCGCTTCAACAACATCACGATCGACGGCGCGACCATCAACGACAACTTCGGCCTTTCCGGCTCCGGCCTCATCACCGATCGCGCCCAGCCGATCTCGCTCGACGTCATCGACCAGATCCGCGTGTCGATCTCGCCCTACGACGTGCGCCAGAGCAATTTCACCGGCGGCGCCATCGACGCCGTGACCAAGAGCGGCACGAACACCTTCCACGGCTCCATCTACGGCTACTACCGCGATGCGGACATGGTAGGCAAGACGTCGTTCACCGTGCCCACCTTCGCCAATCCCACCGGCCGCCTGTCCAATAAACTCACCGACTTCGAGGAATACACCTACGGCCTCACGCTGGGTGGACCGATCATCAAGGACAAGCTTTTCTTCTTCTTCGGTTTGGAAAGCAAGCGCCGCCGCGAGCCGCAGATTGGCTCCATCGGCGCGACGAACACCGGTTCTGGCTTCTTCGGCACCCAGCTGGCGATCGACAACACCAACGCGGTGATCGCCACCGCCACGAATCGCTACGGCTACAACCCTGGCACGTCCGGCTCTGTGTTGGACAAGGTGCAGGACGACAAGGTCTTCGCCCGCATCGACTGGAACATCACGAAGGACCAGAAGCTCACGCTTCGCTATAACCACGTGGACGCGAACTTCACTGACGGCATCTCGCGCTCCAACAATTCCTACACGCTCACCGGCATCCAGTTTGCGCGTCCGTCCGAGTCCAACTCCTTCGTCGGCCAGCTCCTCTCGACTTGGACTTCCTCCTTCACCACGGAGGCGCGCGTGACCTACAACCGCCTGCGCACCCAGCGGCAGGTCAGCACCCCCTTCCCGAGCGTCTCCGTGTTCGTGGCGCCCGGCTCGACCCTCAACTTCGGCGTCGAGCGCAGCTCGCAGGAAAACGCCCTCGACCAAGACATCTGGGAGTCGGTGTTCAATGCCTCCTACTTCATCGGCAACCACACGATCACGTTGGGCTTGAACGTGGACAATTTTCACTACAAGAACCTGTTCGTGCAGGATGCGTTCGGCACTTACAGCTTCAACAGTCCGGCGGACTTCGCGGCCGGCCGGCCGCAGCGCTACCGCTACTCTTACCTGCTGCCCGGTGGAGAAGCTCAGGCGGACTGGAATTACTACAATATCGGCCTCTATCTCCAGGATGAATGGAAGGTCACGCCAAAGCTGACCGTCATCGCCGGCATTCGCGCCGACTTGCCCATCTTTCCGGAGAATCCCCGGTCCAACGCCCAGTTCGCCGCCGACTTCCCAGGGCGCAACACCGGCGTGCTGCCCGAGAACCAATGGGCCATCTCGCCGCGCGTCGGCTTCAACTGGAACGTCTTCGGCGACGTCAACCCGAGCGCTCCGGCTACCCTGACCGACAAGGACGGCAAGGCGGTGTCACCGCGTCGATCCTGGCGGGATGAGCTCGCCACCATCGTGCGCGGCGGCGCCGGCCTGTTCAACGGTAAGACTCCCTCCGTCTGGATCTCGAACCAGTATTCCAACACCGGACTCGACTTCGCGCGCATCGACACCAATTCCAGCCCTCGGACTGTCCTCAATCCCACCAACCCCCCGGCCCCCCGAATCTTCGGCTACGGCTCGTCCACGTTCAACGCTGCGGTCGTCTCCCCGGCGAATTACTTCAACGCGAATCCGAATGCCCAGCCAATCACCACGCCCGGGCTGGATACCCCCGCGCAAACTACCGCGATCGCCCTGACGAGTTCAGACTTTCGCTTCCCCCAGATCCTGCGTGGGAACCTTGCCGTGGACCAAAAATTGCCCTTTGGCCTAATCCTTTCCGTGGAAGGTCTTTTCTCCAAGGATGTGGAGGCCGTCCTTTACCGGAATCTGAATCTCGGCGCGCAAGCGGGGATCGCCCCAGACGGACGTCCAATCTACACGGCTGCCGTCAACAGCCGCTACACCAGTGTGATCGAGATGAGCAACACTTCAAAGGGCCACTCCTACATCGGAACGGTCTCCCTCGAGCGTCCGCTCCAGAAGGACGGATGGTATTTCAAGGCGGCTTACACACGCTCGAACGTCAAGACCGCGGGCGACTACGGCTCCAGCGTCGCGCTATCGAACTGGCAGAACAACGTCATCGCGACGGACCCGAACAACCCCGCCGTCAATCGCTCGATCTTCGAGACCAAGGACCGCGTGATCGCCGCGATCGACTACACGCTCAACGTCGGCCGCCGCTGGGCCACCACCTTCGGCCTCTTCTACGAGGGCCGCACGGGCCAGCCCTACACGTTTGTGTATTCCAACGATGCGAACGGCGACGGCGTGAGCGGCAACGACGCGATCTTCGTCCCCCGCAATCCCGGCGACGTGACGGTCGTGTCCGGCAACTCCGCCTACACCGCCGCGCAGGCGGAGGCCGCCCTCTTCCAGTTCATCGGCTCGAACAAATATTTGCGCGAGAATCGCGGCCGCATCCTGCCGATCAACGGCGGTAGCAACCCGTGGATCAACCGCTTCGACTTCCGCCTCACGCAGGAAATCCCGATGCCCCAATTTGGCTCCTTCAAGCCGAAGATGGAGTTCTACTTCGACATCCTGAACGTGCTGAACCTCATCGGGAGAAACTACGGCACGGTCAAAGCCTACGGCGGCTCGCTCTTCTCCAACGTGTTCTTCGCCAGCCAGCGGGTGCTTCCGAACGGTCGATACGAATACACTTACAACCC
>CALMOL010000391.1 GCA_937871685.1 uncultured Verrucomicrobiota bacterium | reverse complement strand
GGCGTGGCCGGCGGCGGGGTGGAGATCTCGGCCGGCACCAACGTGTTTCTCTACGGCGCGCTGGCCACCGTGATGCACGGGCTGCAGCCGCTTTTCCTGCGCGGGCGGTGGGAAGTCCACGCGTTCCTGGCGGCGCTGTTCACGTTCTCGGTGCTGGCGGCCGAGTTCCTCCTCATGAACCTGCGGCGCGGCGGCTTCGAGTTTCCCTCCTGGCTGTGGTGGCGCATGGTCGCGCCGGCCGTGTTCTCGGCGATGGTCGCGCCCTTCGTCTTCACGCTCTTCCACGTGCTGGCCACGGTGCTGGGCGTGTCCGTGCGGCAGGAGCGCGTCTCGCCCAACGCGCCGGCCGCGCTCGGGCGGTGGTGACGGGGGAATTGCGGATTGGACGTTGCGCGCGCGGGCCGCGCTGGCGCAAAGGTCCGCCGATTTTTCCATCGCGATGTTTTCCACCGGCACTCGCCTGCGCCTGCTCGCGCTCTTCCTCGTGCTCGCGGCGGGCGGCCTGGCCGTGCGGCTCTGGTGGGTGCAGGTGATCCAGCGCGACTTCTACACCGCGCGCATCCGCGGCGGCTCGCAGGTCACGGTGCGCATCCCGTCGGTGCGCGGGGAAATTCGCGACCGCAACGGGATCACGCTGGTGGGCAACCGCGCTTCCTACCAGCTGGAGTTTTACTTGCCCGACATGGTGGACGGCTACAAGCGCCAGTTCGGCCCGCGCAACGTCCCGCTCCTGCCCACGCAGGTGAAGGTGCGCGGCCTCGTGCGCGATTCCAAGGAGGTGGACGTGGTGCGCGTGGTCAACGAGGCCGTGCAGCCGCGCCTGCTCACGCTGGGCATCGGGCAGGAGTTCAACGCCGACAAGCTCCAGAAGCATTTCCGCAACAACACGCAGGTGCCCTTCACCTTTGTGGAAGATTTGCGCTTCGCGGAGATGGCCAAGCTCGCCGAGCGAAACCTCGGCCTGCCCGGCGTGAACATCTCGCCGCGGCCCGTGCGGGAGTATTTCTACGGCGCGCTGGCCGCGCACCTGGTCGGCTATGTCGGCCCCGAGGACACCGACCAGGCCGAGGCGCGCCATTACAACTTTTACCAGGCCGACGTGACCGGGAAGTCCAACGTGGAGCTCACGATGGACAAATACCTCCGCGGCAAGCCCGGCGTCCGCGTGCTCAAGAAGGACGTGAAAGGCGTGGTCGAGGGCGAGGCCTCCTACACGCCGCCCACGCCGGGGTCGAACGTGTTCCTCACGATCGACGCCCGCATCCAGTTCATCGCCGAGCAGGCCCTGCGCGCCGTGGGCCGCGGCGCCGCCGTGGTGATCGACCCGCGCAACGGCGACATCCTCGCCATGGCCTCGGTGCCCTCGTTCGACCCGAACACCTTCATCCCCTCGATCTCCGCCCCCGCCTGGACCGCGCTCATCAAGGACGAGACCAACCCGCTCATCAATCGCGCCATCGCCTCCTTCGCGCCCGGCTCGACCTACAAGCCGGTCACCGGCCTCGCCGGCCTCAAGCGCGGCCTCGGCTCGCGCTCCTACAACTGTGCCGGCGGCGTGCAATACGGCGCGAAGTTCATGAAGTGCCACATCTACGGCAAGGGAACGCACGGCACCGTGGGCCTCGCCGACGCGCTGAAATACTCGTGCAACGCCTACTTCTTCCAGATGGGCAACGAAGCCGGCATCGATGCCATCGACTCCGTCGGCCGCCTGCTCGGCCTGGGCCAGCGCACCGGGGTGGAGCTTTCCAACGAGGCGCCCGGCATCCAGCCCGGCCGCGAATGGCTCGCTTCCCGCGCGCCCAAGGCCCGCTGGTCCGACGGCCAGACCGCCAACACCTCGATTGGCCAGGGCTACGTCGAGGCTTCCCCGCTGCAGATGGCGCTCGTGGCTGCGACGCTGGCCAACGGTGGCAAGTGTTACTATCCGCGGCTCATCGACCGCGTGGCTGACAAGGATGGCGTGGTCGAGGTGCAGGACCCGCCGCGCGTGCGCACGAACCTGCTGGAGCAGGGCTGGACCGCCGCGCAGATCGAGGTGATCCGCCGCGGCATGTGGAAGGTGGTCAATGATCCCGGCGGCACCGCCGCCCGCGCGCGCATCAAGCAGGTGCCCGGCGTGCAGGTCGCGGGCAAGACGGGCACCGCCGAGTTCTACCGCAACGGCGTGAAGGACAACCACACCTGGTTCATCTCCTTCGCCCCCTACGACCAGCCGCGCTACGCCGTGGCGGTGATCGTGCAGGGCGCCAAGTCTGGCGGCGGCGTGTCCGCGCCCATCGCCGCGCGCATCCTGGAGGAAAGCCTGCTGCTCGAGCTCGGCGGCGAGGTGAAGCTGGCCGCGCTCACGCCCGCGCCCGGGTCCTTCAAGTTCATTTCCGAGGTGGATTATTCCAAGGCCGAGCCGGCCGTCTCCAAGCCCGAGCAACCCTCCGGCGACACTTCCGACGACGAGGGGGACGAGGATGAGGACGAGGATACCGAGGCCGTCCAAGCCCGTCGCTCCCAGGACCGCGAGCGCGAGCAGCAGCGCGAGGCGCGCCGCGCCGAGCCGGTGATCCGCGCCGAGGCGGATGCCCGCGGCCGCTCCGCCGTGCCGGATGCCCCCCGCAC
>CALMOL010000390.1 GCA_937871685.1 uncultured Verrucomicrobiota bacterium | reverse complement strand
CCAGCACCTCCATCTGGTCGCCCCAGCCCAGGATCCAGCGCTCCAGCTCCGCGTTCACGGCCACCTCCGGGCTCGATGGGCGCCGACTTCGCGTCGCCCGAGAGCCTATGCGAATAAGCCTCCTCTGCTTCTGGGAGGTGGGGGGCTTGTCGGATAGGTTCTTAGTCCGCAGAACGGTCGCCCACGACACGGACAATGCGTTCCTGCTTGGCCCACATTTGGCGGCGGAGCGCGGGAACGTCGTCGCGGTGGCCCATGAGGTGAAGCAAGCCGTGGCCGACGTAGCGCGCCAACTCACGCGCGAGCGGCTCTCCAGCGGCGGCGGACTGGCGCGCGGCGGTCTCGGCGGAGACGACGATCTCGCCATGCTGGAAGGTGATGACGTCGGTGGTCCCCGGCACGCCGCAATACTCCGCGTGGAGACGAGCGATCACGGCGTCGGAAACCAGCGCGACCTCCACCGGGCCGTTCGCGGACAAGCCGGGCAGCACCGGCGTCTCCGGGCCGGGCGCGGCGAGGCAGAGCGGCAGGGCGAGCGACGCCTGCGCGCGGAGCCGCGGAAGGTCCAGCCGGATGCGACGCTGGCGATTGAGCACCAAGGGTGGAAACATGAAAGTCCGTGCTCCGGCGAAGGCCGTTCACGGGCCGTTTCCCGCGCGCTTACCCTCTGGCCGCGCCCAGGGAGCTGCGGGCAGCCGCGGGGGGCAGGACGTTCGCCGTGGTGCGGCGCGTGGGGCGTTCGCCCGACGGGCGCTGGCCGCCGCCCGCGGTGGTGTCGCCGGCTTTGCGCGAGTCGTCGTCGCTCCGCTCGTCCTTCGGGTAGGCGAGACGGCGGTGGAGCATGTTCTGAAGCGTGCTCGCGAAGCTCTCGGCCACCGCGGTCAGCTCGCGGAAGGTGAGGTCGCAATCGTCGAGCTGGCCGTCGTCGATGCGGCTGGCGACGATCTTGCCGATCATCTCCTCGATGCGCTGCGGGGTGGGCTTCTCCAGCGAGCGCGAGGCGCTCTCCACGGAGTCGGCCAGCGAGATGATGCCCTCCTCCTTGGTGCGCGGCAGCGGGCCGGAGTAGCGGAACACGCTCTCGTCCACGCCGGGCACGTCATCGGGGCGCAGCGAAGCGAGCTTGCCTTGGGCGCGCGCTTCCTCCTGCTGGGCGAGGGCCTTCTTCCAGAACCACCACACCAGCGAGGTGCCATGGTGCGACTGGATCACGTCGATGATTTGCCGGTTGAGGTGGTTCTCCAGCGCCAGGTTCACGCCCTCCTTGACGTGGGCGACGATGATGAGCGCGCTCATGCTCGGCGCGAGCGTGTCGTGTGGGCTGCCGCCCTCGGGCATATTCTCGGCGAAATACTCGGGCTTCACGAGCTTGCCCACGTCATGGAAGAGGGCGCAGGTTTGGCAAAGGTCCGGATTTGCGCCCACCTCTTGCGCGGCCTCGGAAGCGAGCTGGCCGACGTTCAGCGAGTGGAAGAAGGTGCCGGGCGCCTCCTGCGCAAGGCGCTTGAGGAGCGGGTGGTTCAGGTCGCCCATCTCGCGCCAGGAGATGGCGGTCGTGACGCCGAAGACGCGCTCCAGCGCGGGCAACAGCCCGCCGGCCACCACGGCCGTGCCGATCGCCACGCCGAAGACCGCCAGCGTCTGCCAACCCACGGTGCGCCAGGGCGTCTGCGCGAAGGCGCTCCAGTAGATCTCGACGAGCTGGAAGCAAAGGGCGAGCAGCCACACGGCCAGGCCGACGAAGACCCCCGCGCGCAGGAGCCGCGCGCGCTGCCGCACCTGCCGCGTGACGAACACCGCCGTGAACCCCGAAATCAGCGAGAGCACCAGCGAGATGGCGTCCACCGAGCGGAACAGGATCGAGCTCCACAGCGAGCAAAACACCGCCGCGTGGAGCCCGTGGTGCCGGCCGAGCAGCGCGGAGAGCATCAGCGGTGCAAAGGCATACGGCAGGCAGAGCGCGGCGTATTCCGGCGCGATCACGCGCGCCTCTGCCAGGCCGAGCAGCATCTTCACCACGACGAGGTGAGCCAACTCCACGCCGAGCATGAGCGAGAGGCGCGAGTTCGACGCGTAGGTGTTCGGGTGATTGATCCAGATCTGCGCGGCCGCCGTGGCGAGGATGAGGAGCGCGAGGAGGCAGCGTTGCGCCTGCGCGGGCTGCGGCCCCCAGAAGATCAGCGTGGCGAGGCCAGCCGCGAACAAGAGGAAGAGGAGCCAGCGCGCTTCCACGCTCGCGTCGAGCGAGCGGCGCCAGGAGTCCTCGCCGGCGGTCTTGCGCGTCTTTTCGCAGGCATAGCCCTGCCGCACGAGGCGCTTTTTGCGGAGTGAATCGAAGATCATGGGCATCACTGCCGCAAGGAGCGCCCGGCCCGGAACATTCCGGGGCCAGCCGCCGCCCGGAGTGTTCAAGCAGAAATTAGGAAACGCGACATGGCGGCGGAGCCAGAACTTCGGACGCGATTTCGCGCCGGACGCCGGGGGATGTCGAGAGAAAAATGCATGGCAATAAGCGGGCCAGGGCCGGGCGCCGCGCGGCAAAAAGAATTCAGTCCCCGGCGCGGCGCTCGCGGCCGTCGCGCGGGATGGGGGCACCGTCGCCGTAGCGGTGAAGGCGGTAGGCGCGGATGATCGCCTGCACGAGTTCATGGCGCACCACATCGGCCTCGTCGAGGTGGGCGAACGCGATGCCCGGCGTGTCCTTGAGCGCCTGCACGGCTTCCACGAGGCCGGAGCGGCGGTTGGGCGGGAGGTCGATCTGCGTGCGATCGCCCGTGATCACGCACTTGGCCCCCTGGCCAAGGCGCGTGAGGAACATGAACATCTGCTCCTGCGTGGTGTTTTGCGCCTCGTCGAGGATGATGAAGGCGTTGTCGAGCGTGCGTCCCCGCATGTAGGCGAGGGGTGCCACCTCCACGGCTTTCTTCTCGAGATAGCGCTGGAGCTCTTCCGGCTCGAGCAGGCGCTGGAGAGCGTCGTAAAGCGGTCGGAGGTAAGGATAGATCTTTTCCTGCAGGTCGCCAGGCAGGAAGCCGAGGGCCTCGCCGGCCTCCACCGCAGGGCGGGTGAGCACGATGCGGCCGACCTGCTCGCGCCGCAGCGCCTGCACGGCCATCGCCACGGCGAGGAAGGTCTTGCCGGTGCCAGCCGGGCCGAGGCCGAACACGATGTCGTGCGCCTCGATGGCGCGCAGGTAGGCGAGCTGATTCGGCGTCTTGGGCGAGACCGCTGGGCGGCGCGGCGAGGTGACGATCTTCATCTCGCCGAGCGTGGCGAGGTCCGAGGAGCCATCGGCCTGCACGGACTGGCGCAGGGCATAGAGGAATTCCCATCGCTTGATCGTGGTGCCACCCTGACGGGCGCGGTCGAGGCCCTCGATCATGCGGCGCGCGCGCATCACGCCGTCCGCGGGGCCGTCCAGCTTGATCCAGCCCTCGCGCGTGGTGAGGCGCACGCCGAGCGCTTCCTCGAGCTGGCGCACGAGCGTGGGGTCGCCGCCGCTAAGGAGCATCTGAACGATCCGCGGCCCCTCGAATTGCAGGGTCGCGGTGGCAACCGCCGCTGGCGGGGCGGCGCCGGGTTCCGCCGGGATACCGGCCGGCGGGCTGGAAGTGAGGGCGTCCACTTCCTTACTTGTAAGAATACACAAGGCCCCAATGTGTTCGCTCGCGGGCCGACTTTTCCACTTTCACGATGGCGAAGAAGGAGCCGGTCTTCTTCGGCTTGACCCGTGCGCCGGCGAAGGTGTCGCGCTGCCAGGCGTCCGACTCCTCCACGAGATTGCCCTCGCGGTCGTAGAGATGGACCGAGACCGTGGCGCCCTTCACGTCGGTGCCCATGCAGAACCAATACTCGTTGCCCTTGAAGAGTTGCACCGCGATGGCCTTCTGGTCACCGGCGGCGAGGTCGCCGCCCCAGGTATCCTCGCGCATGGTGAAGCCTTGGCCGCCCTTCGAGACGTAGGGCGTCATGGCCTCCAACGCATAGGCGAGAGCGTCGTCCACCGTGGCGCGCAGGGAGCCAGTGGCGCCGAGCACGGCAAGGAGGGAGGCCGCCAGGAGAGGGATCGGGCGGAATTTCACGGGCGAGGAAGGAGGAAGGTGACGGGAGGGGCCGGCGAAAGGAAACCACGAACGCTCAGGAATCCGCTGGCAGAATGTCGCGCGAGAGTCGCTTCGTGACGCTGTTGATCGACTCGATGCTTTTGCGGGAAATGGTCGCCTCGCCAACCAGCGGCCGAATCTCGCCGAGGCCGGCGCGCACCTTCGAGACGAGCGAGGATTCGCGCAGACGCGGGCTCATGACGGAAAGCTGCCGGTCAAAAAGCGCCACCAAGTCGGGCTGCGAGAGCAACTCGGCTCGGTCGTTGGAATAGTCGCGCAGGACCAGCGAGGTGAGCGCCTCGGTGCCGCGGATCCAACCACCGATGGAAACGAGCTGGGAAAGCTCCGTGTCCTTGAGGGCGTCCATGGCTTGGCGGACCTTGCCCTGGGTGGCGTCGAACTCCTTGCGGACGGTGCGCCATTCTTTCTTGCGGGCGGCCTCGATGATGGCGTTGCAATGCGGAAGCACGGCCTGCTTGACCGAGATGGCGTCGGCGAGGGTGATGACCGTCTTGCCGATCTCGATAACGCGCTCCACGTCCTCGGCTTGCACGGCCAGGAAACCGTCGGCGATCACCGAGCCAAGCAGCAGAGCGATGCGCGGGCGATCGCTCGGCCGGGACTTGGAAGAGACGGTGCGCACCTCGGAGCGCCACGCCACGGTGCCGAGCTTGTCGAGGGCATTGAACACCTCCGATGGAATGGGCACGACCACGTCCTCGACGGTGGTCGCGGGGAAAGCCTTGAGGTTGATCTTCTTGGGCGGCTCTTCGGCGCCCGGCGCGGAGGGCAGGCCACCGGCCAGCGCGAGAAACGCGGCGAGCAGCACGCCAATGCGGGATTTGGTCATGCGAAAGGGGATCGTTCTGGCCCAGGCGGGCGGCCGGGAGGAAACCATGTGGGTTAGGGGGGTGTCAACGTGGTCGAGAGTCAGGCAGTCTTCCGTCGGACCCGATTGCGAAAGCCCAACGCGGCAGAACCACCCTTTGTTGCCGCCAAGGATCAATTCGCCCGCCGGCGATGCGCGACGATAAGGCCGGCGAAGCCCGCCACGACGGCGAGCGCAAGAGCATCCGGCTTGGGAGTCGTCGTGATCGCGGTGCTGCGCGCGTTGTCGCAAGCCGCGGCGGCGAGGGAGGTCTTGGCGGGGGGAACCATGTGCGCGGTTTAGCGCGCCGGGCGGCCGGCAGGCAAGGGCTTTTTCAATAATTTTCCGTCCGCCGCCAGAAGTTTGGCGTTGACATCCCCAGCGGAAACTTCTCGCCGCCTCACCAACGGTGGCGTGCTCACCGTCGCGGCCAACGCCACGGCCTACAGGGAGCAAACCACGCCCGCGGAGCAGGACTCGAGGCGGCACGTCCGCCGCGCGAACCGAGCCTCTCTACAAAACCCGGCGGCTTGGCAATCCTCGCACGCGAATTTCGCTTGTTGGCGCCGCGGCGGGCGGGTCTGGTCTGGGCGGCTGCCCATGAGTTTTCTTCGCACCGGCTTCCACGAGTTGATGCGCTGGATCAAGCGCGGCCGGCTGGGCCGCGCGCTGCGGCAGGAGCGTGAGCGCCTCGCCGCGCTGGAGGAAGACCTGGGCATCGAGGCGTGGAAGTTCTTTGCCGCCCGTCCCGCGCGCGCCGAGCCGGCGCTGGAGCCGATGCTTGCCCCACTGCGCGCCTGGGAGGCTGAGGCTGCCGGCCCGCGCCGCGACTTGGCCGAGGCCGAGCGCGAGCTTGAGGCAGAGCAAGCGGAGCGCGGCGGGGCCGAAAAAAAGGCTGCTGACGAGTTGGCCACGCTCACCGCGGAGCGCGCGCCGGTGGAGCGGGAATTGCGCGCCCTCGCGCCCGTCCGCGCCTCGGCGCCGGTCGCGCTGCCGGCTGCGGGGACGGCCGCCACCGCAGAGGAATCCGCCCCTGCGACCCCGGCCGCCGAGGAACCACGCAGCCTCCTTGCCGCGCGCTTGGCCGAGCTGGACCAGCGGATCGCCAGCCGGCGCGAGGAGCAGCGGCGCGTGGATGAGGGACTCGCCGCGCGCGTCGCCGCCGCGCAGAAAAAGCTGGTGGCGCTTCAGCGCAAGGTTGCCGATTTGGCGGCCGCGCGGTCCGGGCCGCTGCGTGCGCTCGGCCGGCAGGTGGCCGACGATCTCGCGCGCGCCCCGGAAGCGCCCACCGTGCGTGAGCGGCTCGATCTCGTGAGGTCGCGGCGCGAGCGCATTGGCCGGCTGGAAGGCCGACGCGGCGCGCTGGCGGCCGAGTCACGCGCGGCCGCCCCGCAGGGCCTGCGCCTGAGTTTGTTCGCCGCGGCCACCTTGGCGGTGATCCTGGGCCTTGCCCTGCTCATCTTCTTTCGCGCCCCGGAGGAGCGCGACTGGCTGCCGGCGGACACGCGCGCCCTGCTTTCCACGAATCTTTCGCGGCTCGCCGCCGCCGGGGCCATCCAGCCCGAGAGCCCTTGGCGCCCGCTGTGGGACGCGGCCGTCCGGCCGCTCGCCGCGCTACCGGAGGCCGAACCGGGCCGGCAGGTCGGCCGCGTGCTCGTGGCGTTTGGCGGGGGGGTGGAATACCGCATGGCGCAGACTTCCGGCCTCGCCGTCGGCCTGATCGCGCGTTGGGAGAGCGAACGGCAAATCGCCCCGGCCGATTCCACCCAGCCGCTGGCGCTGGTCCTTTGGCGCCGGGCTACTGGCACCGCCCTGCCCGGCAGCGAGGGAGCGCTGCCCGTGGATTGCGCACAGATCGGCCCGCGGACGATCGCCTTCGGCCGCCCCGAGCAGGTGCGCACCTTGGTCAAAGTGCGCCTCGGACTGGAGCCAGACCTGCGCACGAACGAGGACTTCTACTCGAAGTTCGAGCGCCTGGAACGCGGCGCGGGCTTTCGGCTTGTGACGCGCGAGCCGGGGCTGCTTCACGCGGGCATGGACCCGCTCTTTGCCCCGGAGCTGGTCGCCGGCTGCGCCACGCTCGGATTGGCCGTGGAGGCAGTCGCCACCACGCCGATGCCAACTCGGTTGCTGCTGCGATATCAAAGCGAGGCCGCCGCCCGCGAAGCCGCCGCACGCCTGCGCTCGCGCCCTGCCGCGATGCTCCGCCTGGAGGGAGCCGAGGCCGAGTCATCCGCCGGAGGCGCGGAAATCGAGGTAAAAGGCACCGTCGTGGAAGCCCGTCTTCGCCTGGGAGGAGCCGCGGCACGTGATTTCCTCGCGCGCCTCGCTGCCGCGCATGGACCAGACCTATGATAGCGCTTCCGCAAAATGATCGCTCCAAGAGGAGGGGGTGATCTTTTGCACGGTTGCGCTCTCTGACCTCCATTGGAGGCTTGCCCCCTGACCCTGCGCAGAACCAAGCCTGTCCTGCGCAGGCTGCCCTGGGCTCTCGCAAGAATCCTTAAGACCTCCGGGAGCTGCCTCTGCGGCTCGAAGGGCTAGCGGCCTTCTGGCGAAACTGCTGGCACCCGCTGAGAGGGCGCTTGCCGTTCGGGGCGGCATCCCTTGCCCGGCCGCCGTCTGAGGGTTGCCACGCCTCCGGCGTAGGGCGATAGCCGCTATCTCGGCTGCGACGGAATCAGATGAATTGCGCAAAGAACTCGCGGCTGTCGGCATCAGGTTCTCAGCGAGAACGGCGTAAAGTTCGTCTCGCGGTCGTAGAAATCCTCCGCCTCGGCGCGCTTGAGAAAGGCTACCGCGCGGTAGGTAACCGGCGTGAGCGCAGCCTCCCAGCCGACCTTGAGCGCATAATTGGCAAGCATCACCCCCGCTAGCTGCTCGTTGGTCCACACGCCCCCAAAGGCGAGCGGGTAGAAGAGCAGCGTGTCCACGGCCTCGCCCGCGATCGTGGAGCCAATCGTCCGCATCCACAGGTGCCGGCCGCCGGTGAGCACCTTCATCTTGGCCAGGACGAAGGAATTGCAGAACTCGCCGGCGAAGTAGGCGATCAGCGACGCGCCCGCGATGCGCCACGTCGAGCCAAACGCCACTTCATAGACGGATTGGTTCGGCCAGTCCGGCGCCGGCGGCAGCGCGACGATTACGGCACTCATCACCGAGGCGAAGGCGAGCGCGGCGAAGCCAGCCCACACCACCTTGCGCGCGCGGGCGTAACCGTAAACTTCCGTGAGCACGTCGCCGAAGAGATAGGAGAGCGGGAAGAACAAGATGCCCGCGCCGAACTTCCACCCGCCAACCTCTGCGACCTTGGCCGCGCCAATGATGTTCGAGCACAGCAGCACGGTCACAAAGGCCGCCATGATGAGGTCGTAATAGCGATGCGTCTTGGGCATGGGAAGGCAGTGCCCCCAATGGCCGCGGAGGGGCCCTGAAACAAGGAGAAGGATCGCGCGGTCGCGCCGTCCACCTTGGAAGCCCGGAGCTCCTACCCGGTGCCGAGGCGCTCTCGATCAAGCGGCGACCGTCTTGGCCATCGCGGCCACGGATCGAGGGCGCACGAGGAACCACGCGGCCACGTTCACGAGCGCGTAGAAGGCGGCGAACACTGCCAGCAGCCACAGGCCCACGCGGCGGAACGACGCCTCGGCCTGCGCCAGCGGCAGCGCCTCGGGCACGCTCACGATCTGCGCGCCGATCACCTCGTTCATCTTCCAGCCGAAGCCGTTGGCCGGGCCATAGATGCGAATCATTTCCGGCGGCGCCTTGTCCGGCGTGGAATGACAGGTCAGGCAGCTCGCGTTGGAGATTTGGATGGGCTTCCCGATGTAGAGCATGCTGCCCGTGGGCGTGTCGCGCCGGTTGATGAACTCGGTCTTGGACGAGTCCTGGCGAAAAAGGTTCACCACGTCGGCCTCCCAGTCGGCAGCGCGGTCGCGCAGGTTGGTGGGATTGAGGGTGGCCTCCTTGTAAGAATAGTCAGGATACTGCCCGCGGAAGTAATTGAAGATCTCCGTGGCCGCGTAGGCAGGCACCTGCTGCGGATGGAACTCAGCCTCCGGCAGCTCGCGCGGGCGCTGGCGCAACGCGGTGGTCACGGCCTTCTGCATGGAAAGGGCGAGGTCCGCGGCGGCGGTTCCGGAGACCGTCCCGGCAGCCTGCTGAAAGGCGGCGGGCAAGTGCTGGTCGATGGTCTGGGCGAGAGCGTCCGTGGCCTTGTCGAGGAGGAATCGCTCCTTCTGGATGAGCGGCGCGACCTGCCGCGTGGTGTAGGAACGCGTGGCGATGGTGGTCTCCATCATCACGCGGGCCTTCTGCAAGACCTCGTCCTCCGCCCCGCGGATGAGCGCTCGCCTCACGAGCCACCCAGTGACGCCGAGTGCCAGCAGCGTGAACTGCAGGAGGAAGACATTGAAGATGAGCAGCCGGCGCATTAGGAAGTAAGAAGGATGAAGGAAGAAGGAAGAAACGGGGAGCACAAGGGCTGAAGCGAGCGTCTTTTCGTCCAGCGCCCCCACGAGTCAGCAAGCCAAGGGCCAGCAAGTGGGCCGCTTCCTGCTTCCTACTTCTTACTTTCCCTATTCCCCCGCCAGCACGCAGCGGAAACCAATGTCGTCGTGGCGAAACTCTGGGTTGTAGCCCTGGCGCGCGCCAAGGCGGGCGGCCGCGCGAGCGGAGGTGAGCCATGATCCACCGCGCACCACGCGCCAGTTGGCGTCGGCCTTGAAGCGGTCTGAGCACCATTGCCAGACGTTGCCGCCGATATCGTGCAGGCCAAGCGCATTGGCCGGAAAGGTGCCGACGGGACTGGTGCGGGAAAAAGCGTCGCGATAGCCCGGGATCGCGTCGGCCTCGGGCAACCCGGCCTCGGCGCCGGCATAGTTCCCGGCCGGGGGCGAGGTGGGCGGCGGCCAAGCGTCGCCCCAGGCAAAGATGTCGGCAGCTTGGGCACCGCGTTGCTCGGGAGTGAGCGCGGCGAGGACGGAGGAATCTTCGCGCAGGCCGGCCAAGACGCTCCACTCGGCATCCGTGGGCAGGCGATAGCGGCGGTCGCCGGGCAGGAGCCCGGCGTCGCGCTCGCGCTTGGTGAGCCACGCGCAGAAATACTCGGCGTCGGCCACGTTCACGCCGACCACGGGATGCGCCGGCGTCTGCGCGAAGCCGGGATCCTGCCACGAGCGGCCTGACTGGCGGCGCCGGCCGTCGGCCGCCACGGAGAACATGCCGCCCACGGCGTCGTAGCGCATGGCCTGCACGAAGGCGGCGAAGTCGCCCACGCGCACCGGCCACTTGGCCGCGTGGAGATTCGCGGCACCGGGGACGGGAGCCAGCGGCATGCCGAGCGAGTTGGTCCACTCGGCGGCGGGCGCGAACGGCGTGATGCCGGAAAGGGATGACGCCGCCGGGCGCGCCGGCGTGACTCCAGGACGGGGCGTGACCGCCAAATCCGATGGCCCGCGTCCAAGCCAGGCCCACAGGCCGAGACCCGCGGCAATCAACAGGAACGCGGCCATCGCGACGGGCACGAGGCGGGAGGAGCCCTCGGCCGGCGCGGGCACAGCCGGGGGCACCGGCTCAGGCTCGGCCTCCCCCCTCGCCGCCGCCGCGGCGGGCGCGG
>CALMOL010000389.1 GCA_937871685.1 uncultured Verrucomicrobiota bacterium | reverse complement strand
CTTTCCAACTTGGCGGCGGCGAAGAGGAGGCGAGGCGGCAGAACAGCGGGAGCAAGCTCCCGCACTCCCCAGCCTTCGGCCGGCCTTGCGGGGTCTATCTTGGGCCGATGCGACCACTCGGATCGAGAATGCTCTGGTGGCACCCGGGAAGATTCTTGAGGCGGCACGTCCGCGTTCGCGGACAGAGCCGCCTCTACAACATCAATGGTCGCGGTCGCCGGTCCTCGGCTCGGAGATCAGGAATCGGATGGCGTCCCAGACGCCGGCGAAGCGCTGCTTTCGGCCGAGGTAGCGCTCGAGCACGTAAAACAGGTAGTAGTAAAACCGGCAGAACGCCCAAACGCAGATGGCCAGCAGGGCCACGGCCCGCCACGTCGGGATCATCGCCAGCAGCAGCGCCGCCGACAGCAGGCCCAGGACCACGAAGAGCACGCCCTTCACATGGATGGCCTTGGAACTCGTGAGGTCGCGCGTGAGGTTCATGGGGAAATTTGGCGTGCCCGACTGGCCCCGTCGGGCGGCCCGCGCCGGGCTCGCGGCCGCGCGAAATCACGCGGGGTCGCGGCGGTAAACGTGCGGCCGGTGCAGCTCCATGTAGCCCTCGGGCCTGGCCAGCGCGCGGAAGCCCAGCTTCCGATACAGCTCGTGCGCGTCGCGCGTCACGAGCACCAGCCGGCGCAGGCCCGCCAAGTCGGGGCGCTCCAGCGCCTGCTCGATCATCCAGCGGGCCAGCCCGCGCCCGCGGTGCGCCTCCAGCACGTAAACGTCGCAGAGATACGCGTAGGTGGTCCGGTCGGTGATGAAGCGCGCGTAGCCGACCTGCGCACCGTCCGGCGCATACAAGCCGAAACAAAGCGACCCCGCCGCGGCGCGCGCGACGACGTCCGCCGAAATGCCCTCCGACCAATACGAGCGCGTGAGGTAGGCGTGGACCGCCGCCAGATCGAGCCGCGCCGGATCGCTGGAAACCACGTAGCCGTCCGGCCGGCTCGCCTCGGTGATGGGGTTGGGCGCAGACACAGGCCCAGAATCTAGAATCCCGACCATCCGGTGCAACGCCCCGCCAGCGAAACTCCGCACCTGCTTCGGCAAATACGGCGCGGCGCAGCGGACCCACGCCGCAGGCGTTGGTCCGCGATGTCGCGCGGCCCGGCAAAACGAGAGTCGATCTTCGCTGAGACGCTGAGCGACGCGGACTCGCGCGACGGAACGCCCCCGCCCAGACCACCGCTCGGTCGGGCCTGCCTTCGTCTATTCGCGGGGCTTCAGGATGGCGGCCATCCACTCGGGGAATTTCGCCCCGAAGTCCGCGGGCCGCGCGTGCTCCTTGACGCCCTCGGCGATCTTCAGCGTGACCTTGGCGCCCAGCGTCTTGTCGAGGTGGCGCGCGATGGACTTCGCCAGGCCGACGTTGCCGGGATGCTCCAGCGCGTTGCAGAAGCAGAAATAGACCTGCTGGGCGTGCGCCGGGACTTTCGTCGGCGAGAGCTGCGGGTCGCCGAGGCCGCCGGGGGACATGAGGATCGCGCCCAGGTATTTGTCGGGATGCAGCGTCGCCAGTTCGGCCGCGACCTGCGCGCCCTGGGAAAAGCCGAAGAGCGCCACGCGCTTGAGGTCGAGCTTGGCGGACTTGGCCGCGCCCCGCAGCCGATGCTGGACGTAGGCGTGGTCGGCCACGGGCTCCTCGGACCACTGCTGCGTGTCGTCGTCGAGGTTCGTGGTGGCGGGGAAGCCGAGAATCACCGCGCCGAGTTTGTCCGCGTGCGCCTGCATGACGGCGGCGCTTTCGCCGTAGCCGTCCGCCGCATAGCCGCGGTAGCCATGGAGCCAGACCGCCACGGGGAACGGCCCCTCGCCCTTCGACGGGACGAACATGAAGGCCTCCGGCTTTTCCGCGCGCAGCGACGCAGCGAGCAGAAGGTGAAGCGCAGCGAGGACGAGGCGGAAAGATGGGCGCATGAAAGCGGCGGCGGACGGGGCGAACGAAAACAATTATTCGGCTGGCTTGGCCGGAACCGGCGGGAAGACCGCGCGGAAGGCCCGCAAGGCCGCCGGATGGTAGATCGTGGCGTGGGTTTCCTCCGGCATCTTCTCGTAGTGCCAGCGGACGCGGGGCGGCGCGTCCTTGGCCAGGATCTCGGCGAACTTCGCGGCGGTCTCGACGAGGCCCTTCTCGTTGCTGCTCGCGAACCACAGCCGCTTCTCGCCCGGCGGCCAGGCGCGCAGCTTCTCCCCGGCGGCACGGAGCAGCGCCTGGTTGTTCCACCACAGGCTCGGATCGAAGGCGAGGTAAGCGTCGAACAGGGCGGGCTCGAGCAGGAAGGTCTCGACGACGAACAAGCCCGCGAGCGACTCGCCCACGATGGCCGTGGCCGCCGTGGTGCGGTAGCGGCGCCGGACCTCGGGCATCAGTTCCTCGCGGATGAACTTCCGAAACGCTTCCGAGCCGCCGACCTTCGGGGCGATCTTCTTGTCGTCCTCGTTTTCGGTGGGGCCGGTCATGTCGCGGCGGCGCTGTGTGTTCTCGATGCCCACGAGCACGTGCGGTCGCATCGTGCCGTTGCCCACCAAGACCTGCACGAGGCCGGCCACGTGGACGAAGTCCTCCGCCACGCCGCCGTCCGGCATGTAGAGCACCGGGAAGCGCGCCCCGGGCGTTTCCGCGTAGCCCGGCGGGAGATACACGTTGACTCGCCGGTTCTCGCCGAGCGCCGCCGAAGGCAGCGTCCAAGTCTCGCCGATGACGAGCGGCGCCGAGCTGCCGGCCTCCGCGGCGCTCAACGAGCGCACGGGCAAAAGCAGCGGGAGCGCGAAGGCGCCCACCGCAAGCGACGACAGAATGACGGCGAGGAAACGGGTTGGCATGACGAGATGAGAAATGGATCGACCGCGGAAATAGAGATCGCCCCGCGCGAAAGCAGCCGGTCGCGCCTACGGCTCGATGCTCTCCAGCTCGGAAACCTCGTCCTCGCGCAATTCCTCGCGCAGCATCATGCGGGGCGCATCGCGGGTGGCGAAGACGACGTAGGACTCGGGGGCCTTTCCGGCCTTCCCGATGCGGTATTCCAGCCGGATCATCGTGTGCATGCCCACCGGGCTGTGCATGGCCGACGTCTCACTCGCGGAAACAATCACGCGGCTCGCACCGGTGCCCGCGTCGTAAACCCAGAAGGTGGCGCTCTGGCCGGGGGCAAGGCCGCTGGCCATCACCGCTGCCCAATCGATCCGCTGGTCCACCGTCGGCCCGCAGGGAAGTTCGGTCGTCGTCTCCGTGATGTCTGGCTTGGCCGCCAGCAGGTCGCCCTTCATCACGGTGGCATGGACGCGGGCAGCCTGTTTGACCGTTTCCGTGCGATCCTTCATCGAAATGGCCACCATGAGGCAGGGCTCGTAGGCTAGTTCCATGCGATAGGGCTGCTCGCCCTGCATGAGCTTGAGCAGCGCGCGCTTCGGTTGGAATTGCGCCGTCGCCACCGATTCCCAGTGCTGCTTGAAGCCCATGGCCTCGCCGGTGAAGGCGTAGTCACCATCCGCCTGCCGCCGGATGGTGAGCGCGAAGCTGCCCATCGGCGCGCCGCGGACGGTCCGCCGGTAGATGAAGCGCCCTTCCTTCAATCGCCCCGCGTCGAAGAGCGGCGCCGCGGAGGCTCGCCACGACGCGATCAAGTCCGCCGGCGTCTTCCGATCCCCGCCTTCCTGCGCCAGCGCCAGCCAAGGCGCGAGCAGTCCCAAAGCGAGGTGAAGGGTCGCCGCAGTCGCACGCATCGCGACGATCATCCTGCCGCGTCCATCGCTCCGCAATCCGGGATGCGCCACCGAGAGCGGGCGTCCAGGCAAATAAGCAAGGATTCGGTGATGCCTACCCCGGCTTCGACGGTCCCGGGGGAAAGCGAAAGGAAGGACCACGACGCGAAACGGCGTGGTGCCCACGTCGGTTTGTCGAAGCCCCTTCTGGAGAAAGTGAATTGCCCCACTTTTAAAGGGCGGCGTCGCACTTTTTTTGTGCGCGCTCGCACCCGGCGAGGTGCGCGGGCGCACAAAAAAGGGGCGTCGTTCCGCTTTATCGGGCGACGACGCGCTTTTTTCCTGCGTCGTTCCACCGAAAAGGTGCGCGCTTCCACTTTGAAAGGGCAAAATGCCCGAAAAAGGGCCGACGACGCACAAAAAAGGGGCGTCGTTCCGCTTTGAAAGGGCGACGACGCGGTTTGAAACCGCGACGGCGCGCCTTAAAGCGCGTCGTCGGGGGAAAAAGGTGGAACGACGGCCCTTTTTCGCGCGAGAGCGGCGAAAAAAGGTGGAACGACGCCCGTCCAAAGTGGAACGGCGCACTTTATAAGTGCGACCGCGGACCTTTTTTGTGGAAGCGCGGGCTCTTTTCGTGCGCTTGCGCCCCTTCAAAGCGGAAACGTGCGCCTTGAAAGCGAAACGATGCACCGACGAACTGGATGACTGGCGTTCTGCCATCGCGCCTCTCTCGCGACGTGTTCAAGACGAGAGGAACACCCCCCGCGTCACGTGGTCCAGGCGCGTGCACCGCAAGCTCTTCGGCCGGAACATTAGACTTCCGGCGAAAGTCCCGAGTTGCACCACGAAGGCACGCAGGGCACGAAGAAAGAGGGAAGCTTTCTCTGGGCTTTCCTTCGTGCCCTGCGTGCCTTCGTGGTGAATTGACCCGCTTACGGTGGGGAACCGACTTTTGCCGGAGGTCTATTGCACGGCGAACACGATGAGCCAGGGGTTCTGCCCTTGAGGACCGAGGCGGTAAGATCGACGGGAAGCAGGCTGCCCGAAGCGAGCGCCTTGCTCTCCGTCGCCCAAGGCCGGCGACGCTACCCTATGCTCCCGGCGCTTGGTCCACCATGGCCTTGTAAGACTCGATCAAGGCCGTGACCTTCGTCTGGAAGGCATCCTGAGCGGAATACACGTCGCCCAGCGGACCGGAGAATTCCTTCTGCTTCAGCTCGTCCTCGACGGTGAGCATGAGGCCGGCGAGATGCTCGATGTTCGCGCGGGAGTGATGCTCCATGTCCTTGAGCGTCGCGAGCACCTTCCGCGAGGCCTCCAGATTGGCCGCCGACACTGGGGACGGGCTCGCCGCCGGCGTCGCCTCCCCACCCTCTTCCGCATGGGCGGCCGGCGCGGGAGCAGCCTTCTCCTTCTTGGCGCGCGCCTTCTTGCCCGGCTGGAGGGCCGCCGCGTCGTCCGCTTCCACCGCCCCCTCGTGCTTCTTCTCTTGGATGACTTTTTTGTCGTGGGCGACGTTGCGGGGATCAGACATGGTGTTTTTGGGAGGGGTAATCGTTGGAGCTTCTTAATCGCCGCTGCACCCCCGAATGGCCGTCACCATCGCCTTGAGCACGGCCGGTGATCTGGAGATGAAGAGTCAAGTGTTGCCGCCCGGTCCTAAGTCATTTCCCTAGCCTTTCCCTGCGGCTCAATTCACTACGTCCGAAGGAATTGATCGTAGGTCGAGTGGTGGCCGATCCAAAACCATTGGAGCCCGTCCGGGTATTCACGGGCAAGTGCCTGATAATGCAGGCCCACCCGGGCGGAGTAGAGAATGCCAACTTTCTTGAGCCGAACCGACGCGTGCCTCGGATTCTCCTTCAGCAGCGCGAAGTTCTTGTCGGCGAGTTCGCGGACTTCATCCGGGAGCTGCCGGTAGTGGAACCAGAAGTCCGGGTCGGCGAAGTGGTTCAAAGTGGCGTAACGCGGCCGGCGTCGCGGTGTTCATCGGTGCGCTTGAGGGCAGCATCCAGGCGGCCCGAGAGCATGTCCTGCTCGATCTGGCGGTCCCAGTGATCGGCCATGAATTCCTCAAACCACTCGGAAAACCGAGCCAACTCGGCCGCGGAAAGCTTCGAGACGTAGGATTCGAGATCTTCAACGCTCATCGTCGGAGGTTAGCTCGCTAGGTGCTGACGTCAAAGCAGCGGCCACGCCAAACCGTCAGAGGCTCTATCCCAATCTCTCCTATGCACTGCTTTCAAAGAGTCTAATACGTATATTTGGCGATACGTATCGACGTGCGGGAAATCTTGGCACCGCTAGAAACAACTAGTTCTCGAAGGATATCCTGAACATCTTCTTCTCTAGCTAACGCAATACCCATTCTTACACACCAGTAGTAGCCGGGGTGGTGCGGCAGAATCTTGACCTCTTCGAAAGGATCACCTGGTTTGATTTTTACACCATAAAATATGGCTTCTGCGTGCGGTTCAGAAGAATGGAAATCGATGGAGAAGCGAAATCCATTACCAAACATCCCAGGTTTATCGCTTTCACCTCCAAAGAAAAATCCATCGGTTATATCCGTTGCAATGCCTTCCGTGGCTCGGACGAAGAGCGTAGCAATCTCAACCGCCTCAGTTGCCTTGCGGCGAGTTGGACGTTGGAATCTGTGCTCGACATCGTGCCTGAGTAAGCGAACCCGATCAACCAAGCTTGGGGTAAACGCGCCAAGCGATTCGAGGAATCGATAAACGAACGGGAGGTGCGTTGGGGCTGCACGCCCTTCAATCATCCGGACTAAGCTTTTTCCGAGTTGAACTCGCAGTTGAGTTGGAGCGAATCCCAAGGCAGAAGTCATCCTTTCGATTTGGCAATCCATCGCACGCTTTGCGTTGGAAATAGCATTCACATACCCTCGCAGGGACTTACTTGCTATGTCCTCAGTGCCAAACCGAAGGAAGTCACTCGGCATGAGGGGGAACCTATGGGTAAGCTTGGTCCCTGTATCTGGAGTGAAGACAAGGTTTCTCCAATCGAGATTCGAAATTTCGAAGAGATGAGAGAGCTTATTCGCAGACATTTCCTTGACTCCCAGAAACTCGCGTCTGCGCTTATCGGAAGGTTCTGGGAAATCAGAAGCAATCGAATTACTGTTTCCCCAACATAAGATCCCTTAGCGTCGGCCGTGGGGGGATGTCGGCTTTCACGGAGAGGGCGGGCGCGTTGGGGTCGGTCGAGCGGCGGGGGTCGAGATGGTAGGTGTGGCAGGAGTTGCAGTCGTTCTTCACGCCTTCGGGGCCGTTGTGGTGGCAGGCGGTGCAGGAGAACTGGCTGGGCAGGTTCACGTCCTCGCTCTTGGCGCTCTGGGGAATGCTGGTGTGGCAGGCCACGCAGGTGAAGAGGCTGGGCACGCCGTTCATGCGCTCGTGCTTGGCGTGGTTGAAGCCGCCGCCGGAGAACCAGCGGTCGGGCAACTGGCGGATTTCTTCCTTGCCGTTGGGGCCGGTGAAGGAGCGCTTGATGTTCCGCACCTGGGGCAGGACGGCGTAGCTGTAGGGCTCGCCCTCGCGCTCCATGGCGTGGCAGTAGGCGCAGGAGATGAGGCGGACGCGGTTGTCCACGGAGAGGTCCTTGCCGAGGGGGTCGGCGCCGCGCGGGTCGCCCTGGCGGCGGCCGCCGGAGAGGAAGATTTGGGCCTCGAGGTTGCGCACGGCGGCGGCGCTATCGGTCCCCCCGCCGAAGCGCTGGATGATGCGCTGGGTGGCGGCGGAGGCGTCGGCGCCGGCGGCCTGGGGGTTGTTGGGGCTTTGCTTGGCGTAGTAGGCCATGTAGGCGCTGCCGATGCTCTGGATCCACTGGCGGACCTGCTCGGGGCGGCCGTGGGGCACCTCGATGTCGAGGGCGCTGGGATCGATGGCCATGGCGTGGCATTCCTTGCAGGAGCGCTCGTAGGTGATCTTGAGGAAGTTGCCGCGGCCGTCGGGCAAGTGGCAGTAGGCGCACTCGGTGGAGATGTTGACCTTAGTGGTGGGCGTGGGCTTCACGTTGTCCTGCATGTGGATGGCGTGGTTGTAATGCAGGAGGGACTTGGGGTAGCGGAGCATCACCTGGGCGTCGTCCACGAGCTCGGGGTGGCCGGCGTCGGCGGCGCCGTATTGCATGGGCAGGTGGCGCACCTGCAGCTCGGGGCGGCCGCCCTGGGTGCGGGTGATGTTTTCCTGGTTGAACTCGCGGCGGAATTCCTTCTCGATGCGGTCCTTCCACGCGGGGGGGAGCTGGAGGCGCGGGTCGCCGGGGTTCTTCTTGTAGTCCCAGGCGAAGGGGATGTGGATCTCGGGCGTGCGAGCGACGGGCTTGAGGGTCTCGGGATCGACGCCGAAGGTGCGGAAGGCCTGGGGGAAGCCGTTGGCCGGGCGGGGCTTGGGA
Source organism: uncultured Verrucomicrobiota bacterium (assembly GCA_937871685.1). Taxonomy (GTDB): domain Bacteria; phylum Verrucomicrobiota; class Verrucomicrobiia; order Chthoniobacterales; family SZAS-18; genus SZAS-18. The sequence continues at coordinate 1,169 of CALMOL010000389.1, read as the reverse complement.
TAGTAGTAGTAGCCGTCCTTCTTGGAGCGCCAGTCGAAGAAGCCGAGGTCGCGGTTGGTGGTGGCGAACTGGGCGCTGGCGACCATCAGGTCGGAGCGGTTGTGGCAGGCGTCGCAGCGGGCCTCGTCGGGCGAGGCCATGCGACCGGCGGTGATGTGCTCGCGGTGGCAGGCGGAGCAGGAGACGGTCTCGTCGGCGCCGCGGGGCGGGGCCTGGTTGATCTGGTTGGCCTGGTGGTAGAAGTAGCCCTTGTGGCAGGTCTGGCAGGCGGCGTCGAGGCGGTCCCAGTAGTTCTCGCCGAGGATCTGGCGGACCTGGCGCTTGTCGCCCTCGATCTGCGGGATCTGCGGATGGCAGCGGGCGCAGTCGTTGGCGATGAAGGCGTGGGCGCGGGAGATAGGGCCGGGGTTGAAGATGGACTGGCCGCGGCCGGGCAGGCGCGGCCGGTAGAGCACGGCGCCGAGCAGGGTGAGCGAGAGGCCGATGGCGAAGACGTAGAGCCAGCCGCGCGAGCGCCGGATGATCGACGGGTGGCGGAAGTAGTCCGGGTTGCCCTTGTGGCGCTCGGAGATCTGCTTTTGCGTGCGCTTGTCGGAGTCCATGGGAAGGAAAGGCGGCGGATCAGGGACGGCGGGCGAGGATCAGTAAAAGAAGACCAGCGCGATGGCGTGCCAAAGCGTCCAGCCGACGAGGAGGAAGGAAACCGGAGCGTGGAAGAGGATCCACGAGTGGAGCAGGCGCTGGTATTTCACCTGCTGGTCCATCTGGCGGCGCTCGGCGCACCAGTTCTCGAGGGCGAGGACCTTCTCGGCGAGCTCGGGCTTCACGGAAAGGCGCAGGCGGCGGAAGAAGTCGGCGGCGAAGTTTGGCTCCTCGAGGCGGAAGGCATCGTCGTGGGCCTTGTGGGCGTGCTGGGCGGCGCGGCGCGCGGTGGCGGCGGCGGCCTGGTCGAAGGGTTTCACGTTGTAGGCGCGGCCGCGCTGGGCGTCGAACTGCTCGGTGGCCTCGGCGGCCTCGGAGGGCGAGGCGCCGTCGGCGAGGAAGGGCAGCACCTTGTCGGCGATGGCGGAGCGCAGGAGTTCGACGGACTCGTCGGTGGGCGGCGCGGCGGCCACGCTCACGCCCGCCCGCGTGGGCTTTTTGCGTTTTGTATTTTGACCTCGCACGGG
>CALMOL010000388.1:305-6511 GCA_937871685.1 uncultured Verrucomicrobiota bacterium | reverse complement strand
CGGCCGGCGTGCCGCCCACGGTCTTCACGCTGCGGCCTGGCGCGCTCATTGTCGGCCGTCTCGCGGAATCTGACTTCCAGCTCGATCACCCCGAGATCTCCCGCTACCACTGCCGGCTGCATTGGGACGGACAGAATCCCGGCCTGGAGGACCTCGGCTCCCGCCGCGGCACCAAGCTCAACGGCGCCCTCCTACCCAAGGGCACGATCGCGCCCCTGCGCCCCGGCGACAAGATCGAGGTTGGCCCGGTGGTGATTCAGTTCTCCCCCGATTCCCCGCCCGCCGTGCCCACGGGGCCGAAGGCCGGCGACCCGGCCACCGTCGGCTCTGCCATCCCGCGCTCCACCATGGGCGGGCGCGAGACGGCCATCATCCCCCTCGCCGACCGCAAGCTCACGCTCGGCCGCGCCACCGAGTGCGACGTGGTGCTCTCCGATTCCGGCGTGTCGCGCCAGCACCTGAGCATCGAGCGCGGCGCCAGCGGCTACCTCGTCACCGACCTGCGCTCGCGCGGCGGCTCCTTCGTCAACGGCCACCGCTTCGAGCGCCACGAGCTCGTCATCGGCGACCAAGTGCAGCTCGGCCCCTTCTACTTCCGCTTCGACGGCCGCCAGCTCGTGCGCACGCGCGGCGGCGCCGGCGTCACCATCGAGACCCAGCAGCTCACGAAGGTCGTCGCCACCGACAAGGGCAAGTCGCTCACAATCCTCGACGCCGTCACCGCGCGCGTGGAGCGCGGGCAGTTCATCTGCATCCTCGGGCCATCCGGCTCGGGCAAGAGCACCCTGCTCAACGCCCTCACCGGCCTCCAGCCTGCCACCAGCGGCCAAGTCCTTTACGACGGCGCCGACCTCGTGCGCGAATACGAGCAGTTGCGCTCCCTGCTCGGCTACGTGCCGCAGGACGACATCGTCCACCCCGAGCTCACCGTGCGCGAGGCGTTGCTCTACGCCGCGCAGCTCCGCCTGCCCGAGGGCACGCCCCCGCACGAGATCACCAAGCTCGTCCAGCAGACCATCCACCAGCTCGGCCTCGATGGCGCGGGTGACCCTCGCTACGATCGCACCCACACGCCGATCCACCGCCTTTCCGGCGGCCAGCGCAAGCGCGTGAGCGTGGGCGTGGAGTTGCTTGGTCGGCCGAGCGTTCTCTTCCTTGACGAGCCGACCTCCGGCCTGGATCCCGCCGCGGAGTTCAAGATGATGGAATTGCTCCGCCACCTCGCCGACGGCGGCTGCACGGTGGTGTGCACCACGCACCTGATGGAGAACGCGTTCCTCGCGGACAAGATCTTCGTCGTCGCTCAAGGGAAGCTCGTCTTCGCCGGCGGCCCGCAGGAGGCGCGCGAGCACTTCGGGGTCCAGAAGCTCCATGCGCTCTTTGACCGTCTTGCCGAGCGCTCCGCGATGGAGTGGCAGCGCGACTTCCAGCGCGCCGAGATGGAAAAGCATCTCCAAACGGTGCCGCCAGGCGGACCATCCGGGGCCTCGGGCCAGCTCGCCATCGCGCCGCCGCCGACCGCGCCGCCGCCGCCCGCGCTACCCATCCTCATGCGTCGGCAGTGGCGCATCCTCACCTCGGACCTCAAGAATTTCCTCATCCTCTTCGGCCAGCCGATCGTGATCGGCGGCCTGGTCTCGTGGGTGGCGAAGGAAACCTCGCTGTGCTTGTTCTTCGCGTATCTGTCGGCCCTGTGGTTCGGCTGCTCGAACGCGGCGCAGGAGGTCGTCAAGGAAATCGCCATCTACCGCCGCGAGCGCATGGTGGGCCTGGGGCGGCACGGCTACCTCCTTTCCAAGTTTCTGCTCGTCGGCGCGCTCACGGCCGCGCAGACGCTGCTGCTCTACCTGGTGATGCAGTTGGGCCACTTTGTCCTGCACACCTACCAAGTGCCGCCGGCCATCTCGTATGACCCGGCGCCGCCCGTCCACGAGTTCCTGATGGGCAAGGCGGGCTGGCAGGTGATCGCCCTCGTGTCCACCTCGCTGGCGGCCGTGGGCGTGGGCTTGGCCATCTCGGCGCTGAGCCGCACCGCCATGCAGGCGGTGATGATCGTGCCGCTGGCGCTGATCCCGCAGATCCTGTTCTCCGGCGTGGTGGTCCTGCCGCGCGACATGAAGGAGCCGGTGTATGCGCTCACGCAGGCGTTCCCCTCCTACGCCGCGGAGACGATCATGGACCTGAGCTGCTTCGATGGCCAGGAGATCGAGCCGAAGATCATCGACAAGCATCAGCTCGGCTACGACCACGTCTTCTTCCTGCACAAACGCGACACTGGCCAGCGCCTGGGCACCGGGGACTTCTATCGCGCGGGCACCCGCCCCCTGCGGTCCACCGCCGTGCTGCTGGTGTGGGCGGCGCTCGGCTACGGCGTGGCGTGGTTCGCCCTGCGTCTGCGCGAGAGGGGGTGAGGGTAGCGGGTGTCCACCGGGGCGCGAGAATGCCTCATAGGATCTATATGACCCATGGGTCGTATAAGTCCTATCGGACGCTCGTGAGTCGCCTCACCTTTCCTCCCGCCCGAGCGGGATCGTCTTGGGCAGCGGGAAGCCTTTGAGCCGCAGGCGGCCGATGATCTCGCCCACCACGCCCTCGATGGTCAGGCGCGAGGAATCGATCACGTGCGCGTCCTCGGCAATCACGAGCGGGGAGGTGCGCCGCGTCGAGTCGATCTTGTCCCGCGTCGCCACCGAGTCGCCCTCGCCCTGCGCGGCGCGGCGCTGGGCGCGAATCTCGGGCGAGGCATCGATGTAAAACTTGTAGGGTGTGCGGGGGAAGACGGCCGAGCCGATGTCGCGCCCCTCCATCACGAGGTCGTGCTCCTCGGCGAAGGCGCGCTGTGCCCGCACGAGGATCTCCCGCACCCGCGCCACCGTGGACACGGCGGACACGTTGTCGTTGATGGCCGCATCGCGCAGGAACGGCTCCGGGTCCACGCCGTCCATGAGCACGGTGGAATGGTGCCGCCAGTCCAATCCGCAGCGAATCTCGGCGGCCTCCAAGGTCCCGGCCACCGCGGCCTCGTCGTGCGGATCCACCCGGTGGTGCAGCACGAGCCAAGTGGCCGCGCGATACATCGCGCCGGTATTCACGTAGGCGAAGCCCAGCGCCCGCCCCAGCGCCCGCGCCACGCTGCTCTTGCCGGAGGCCGCGGGGCCGTCGATGGCGATGACGAGACGGGAAGGAGAGGATGACATTGCCAATTTTCGATGGCCGATGACCGATGGAAGCCAGGCGCGGGGGAAGACGCTGGCGGCTCGGCCAAACCGGAAATCGGAAACCGAGCGAAGCGAGACAGCTAGGGTGAATGGGAGCAATTGGAAATCGGAAATCTCCCCGATTCATCCCGGCATCGCCGGCACCACCGTCGTGGCGCGGCCCGGGGCGCGTGCCCCCTCGGCCAGCGCCCGCAGCGCCTCCTCGAAGCCGGGATACGACGTGGCAATGCATTCCGCGCCCTCGATCGTGGTCTCGCCGTCGGCGAACAAACCGGCAATCGCGCCCGCCATCGCGATGCGGTGGTCGCCAAAGGACGGCAGCACGGCGCCGCGCAGCGCGTGACCGCCCTGGATCACGAGGCCGTCGGGCTTCTCCTCCACCGTGGCGCCGAGCGCGGATAACACCGCAGCCAGGGCGGCGAGGCGGTCGGTCTCCTTCACGCGCAGCTCGGCCGCGTCGCGGATCACGGTCTCGCCGCGGGCCAGCGCGCCGAGCACGGCGATGATGGGCAGCTCATCGATCACGTTCGCGATCTCCGCGCCCTCCACCACGGTGCCACGCAGCTCCGTGCCAGCGATCTCCACCGCGCCCATGCGCTCGCCGCCGCCCATCTCGCCCACGATCTCGCGCACCTCCGCCCCCATGCGCACCAGCACGGCGAGCAGGCCGGTGCGGGTCTCGTTCAAGCCTACGTCCTGCACCAGCAGGCGCGCGCCGGGCTGGGCCGCGGCCGCCGCCATCCAGAACGCCGCCGCGGAAAGGTCGCCCGGCACGTGGAAGTCGCGCGACTCGGGCGTGGCGCCACCCTCCACCGTGAGCCGACGCGCGCGCTGGCCTTCCTCCAGGACGATCTCCTCGGCTCGGAAAGGGACCTGGTAATGCTGGAGCAGGCGCTCGGTGTGATCGCGCGTGGGCGTTATCTCGATCACCGTGGTCCGGCCCTCGGCGAAGAGGCCGGCGAGGAGCACCGCGCTCTTGACCTGCGCAGACGCCACCGGCAGCACGTATTCGATGCCGCGCAGCCCATCCGGCGCGCCCTCGACGAGCAGCGGCGGTCGGCCGTCGCTCCCCTCGGCCGTGAGCCGGGCGCCCATCGCCGCCAGCGGCTCAAGGATGCGCCGCATGGGCCGGTTCGAGAGCGAGGCATCGCCCGTGAGCCGCGCCGCAAAGGGTTCCGGTTGCCCGGCGAGCAAGCCCGCGAGCAGGCGCAGCGTGGTGCCCGAGTTCCCGCAGGCCACCGGTCCTTCCGGCGCGACGAGCCGCCGCCGCGCGCCGTGGACCACGAGCGTGGTCGGCTCCGGGTGCTCGATCTGGACGCCCAGCGCGCGGAAGGCGTTCACCGTGGCCAGGCAATCCTCGCCGGGCAGAAATCCGCGGATCACGCACACGCCGTTGGAAAGCGACGCGAGCATCACCGCGCGGTGCGAGATGCTCTTGTCCCCGGGCACGCGGATCTCGGCCCGGATCACGGGCGCGCGGGAGACGGTGAAGGAAGGCATGGGCGGCGCGGGCGGCGCGGGGAAGGCTCATTCCCCCGCCAACAAAAAGCCCGCGCGCTTCCAAGCCGGAAACACGCGGGCGCAGGGAAGACGGCTCAGGGCACGAGGAACACCTGGCCGGTGGCCGGGTCCTTGACCTGCTCGCCGGGCGACATGCCGCGCACGTCGATCTGGCCGGAGGTGCCGGGCAGCGTCACGAAGCCAGGCTTGCCGGGCACAGGCTTGGCGTATGGCGTGTCCCTGACCACCGGGGCACCCACCTCTCGTTGGGAGGGTGGCATCGGCGCGGCTGGCGGCGCGTCGCTGATCACGGGAGGAGGCGTCGGCGTGGGCACCAGCTTAGGCAGCGTGGTCTGCACCGGGGCAACCGGGGGCGGGGGCTGCCGCATCTCGGGCTGGCAGGCCGGAACGGCGGCCAAAAGGGCCACGGCGAGCGCGGCGAGGAAATTTTCGCGAGGCATTGGGGTCAGAGGTTAAGGGACTGGAACGTGCAATGAAATATCGTCAGGGAACAAGGAAAATCTTGCCGGAGTAAGGGTCTTTCACCTGCTCGCCGGAATTGAAGCCCTTCACGTCCACGTATCCGGAGTTCGGAGAAAACGGCGAGATCACGTAGCCCGGCTTGCCCGGGACAGGACGACCTGCCGGGTAGGAGCGCGCGCTCGGCGCGCTCGGCGCGCTCGGCGCGCTTGGCGCGCTGGGCGGCGGAAGCGGTGCGGAGGAGGTCACCGGCGGCCGCTCGTAGGTCGGATAGCTCGGCGGCGGAGGCACCGGGCGCGTCCGCGGCGGCGGGACCACGTCGGTGGCGGTGACCGGCGGTTGCGGGTCGCCCGCATAGGAATCGGGTCTCGCCAACGGCGCATCATAGACCGGCGGCCGTCCGTAGGCACCTTGCCCGTAGCCCGTGTTGAAGCGCGGCGGCGGATCCTCGAACACGGGCTGCTGGCACGCCGCGAGCGCAAGGGCGGAGGCAGCGGCGAGGAAGGCGCAGGCGGCGCGCGGGGAAAGATGGGGCATGATGGACAGGATGGACGCTCGACACTCGGCAAGTCTTCAATCGCCATTGCCGGGGACGCCGAGGCCGGCCGCTCAAGAAAGACGACCGCTGGGCCGCCTTTATTCCACGATGGGCCACGGAACAACCGGCAATTGAAGGGTTTCCCGCGGTCGCCCTTGACGCGGCCAACGCTTTCCCTAAACTTGCTCCTCGCCAGTCAAACGGGCTGTGGCTCAGCTTGGTAGAGCGCTTGCCTCGGGTGCAAGAGGTCCGGGGTTCAAATCCCCGCAGCCCGATTTCTCTTTTTCCCGGTTGCCTCCCGGCCAGGGGCGGAAATCTTCGGCCGTGTCCCCGGAATCCGACCCCAACCAAACTTTTGCCGGCTCGACCCCGCCCCGGAAGCGCGGGCCGCTGGGCCCTCTGCTTATCGCCGTGGCCCTCGTGGTCGGCATCGGCCTCATCATCGCGTGGACGCTGAACCGCTACTTGCC
>CALMOL010000388.1:0-295 GCA_937871685.1 uncultured Verrucomicrobiota bacterium | reverse complement strand
CCCCCCCGCCAAGACCCCACCCGGCCCCCCCGGCCCGGAGCCCACCCCCCCGCCCGCGTCTCCCTCGGCCCCGCCGCCCGAGACTTCGCCGACGCCGGCTCCGGCGGAGTCTCCGGCCACCGCCGCCGCGGCCACGCCCGCGCTGCCGGAGACCCTGGAGGCTTCGCCCTCCGCCTCGCCGGGACGCTCGCCGGTCGTGGCCGCCGCGTCGCCCACCCCACGGCCGGCCGCCATCCCCGCGCCATCGCCCACCATGGTCGCGCGCGTCGAGCCGCCGCCCGCCCCGGTGAGGCCG
>CALMOL010000387.1 GCA_937871685.1 uncultured Verrucomicrobiota bacterium | reverse complement strand
CGCCGGCCGGTCGGCGGCTCGGTCACTGGGAGCGCCGGCGTCCTGCCGGCTGGGCTCCTTCCGGGCCCCTCTCATTCCGCCGCGGGCAAGAAAACGGTGGCCCGCCAGAAACCCAGCCGGCAGGACGCCGGCGCTCCCAGTGGCCGAGCCGAGGGTGGGCTCGGGGTTCGCTCCACCTCATCGACAACCGCTGTAAGCGCGTGATTCCAGACTGACGAACAGCTCATGGTCGCCCTGCCATCCTCCAGCTTCCATCCTCTCGGCCCCTTTCCCCGCCTACCACCACAGCGCCGCGCAGGCCAGCACGGCGGCGCCATAGCCGAAGCCAGCCAGCAGCGCCGCCGTCCACAGGGCCGGGCGGGGCAGGAACCAATCCAGCCAGTCGCGCATCTTGTGCGGCGAGGAGGTCCAGACCATGCCGGCCAGCACCCAGGCGTAGGCGAGGCTCACCACCAGCAGGCGCGAGGCGGGCGGCTGAAGCCAAGCCGCTTCCAGCAACGGCAGCGCCGCCATCAGCATCACGATGCCCAGGGCGCGCGCGGCCAGGAAGTCGTCCACGAACTGGATCATCAGGAACCACGCCACCGGAATTCCCCCAAGTGCCAGCGGCCGGAAACTATCGAACTCGCCCCAATTGCGCACCCAGGCGACCCACCACGCCCAGATCGCGGCGACTGTGATCAACGCGATCCCCCACATCCGATGTCGGGGGAAGCGACGCGCCCACTCCCGGGCTGCCTCGCCGCGCAGCAACGCGAGGCCGTGCAGCAGCATGAGCAGCACGCCGACAACGAGGCCGATGGTCTTGAGCGAAAACGAGTAGAGCATGGACGCGGCGCTCCGCTGGCCGCTAGGCCCCGGAACGAGGGCCGCCACCCTAGGCGGGGTCATCTGAGTGCCAAGGGACAACTCCGTCCCCGGCGTTTGGTTCCCGTTAGACAGGCCAGGTTTCGCAAGAACTGACCTTCCGCGGGCCGTCCATTGGAACGAATGGACGATCTGCCACGACATTGCGGCACGAGGATTGCGAGATCTGCCTCCACGATCTCGCCAAAAACGAAGCCGCCGCCCTGGGATCATGCCCAAGACGGCGGCGGGGTATTCGGCCTGCTTTTCCGGGTAACTGGCCGAAAGGGTTTGCAACGCCGGCGCGTTACCAATCGAGCGTGGAAGCGCTCGCCTTTTGGTATTCGGTCACGCGGGTCTCGAAGAAGTTCTTTTCCTTGGCGATGTCGATGGTCTCGCTCAGCCACGGGAACGGATTACGCGAACCGTAGCGGGACTTGAGGCCGATGCGCTCCAGGCGGCGGTCGGCGATGTGCTGCACGTAGTCGCGGAAGGCCTCCGAGTTGAGGCCGAGGATGCCCTTGGGCAGGCAGTCCTGCGCGTAGGCGACTTCCAGCTCGACGGCGCGCTCGATCATCGTCTGCAATTCGGCCATGAGCGCGGGCGTCCACGCGTCCGGGTTCTCCTCCTTGATGCCGTTGATGAGGTCGATGCCGAAGTTCAGGTGCGTGGACTCGTCACGCATGATGTATTCGAACTGCTGGCCGATGCCGACCATGCGGTTCTGGCGCTTGAAGTTCAGCATCATCACGAAGCCGGAGTAGAAGAAGATGCCTTCCATGATGACGTAGTAGCCCACGAGGTTGCGCAGGAACTGCTGCACGCCGGCCGTGGTCTCGGTGGAGAAGTGCGGGTCTGCCAGCGATTCGGTGAGGGTCATCTCGAACGCGTCCTTGTCATGGATCGAGTTGACCTCGTGATACATGTTGAACACCTCGCGCTCGTCGAGGCCGAGGCTCTCGCAGATGTAGTGGAAGGTGTGCGTGTGGATCGCCTCCTCGAAGGCCTGGCGCAGCAGATACTGGCGGCACTCGGGGTTGGTGACGTGCTTGAAGACGCCGAGCACGATGTTGTTGCCCACGAGCGACTCGGCCGTGGAGAAGAAGCCGAGGTTGCGCATGATGACGCGGCGCTCGTCGGGCGTGAGGCGGTTGGACTTCCAAAGCTCCACGTCCTGCTGCATGGGCACCTCGTCGGGCATCCAATGGTTGCGGCAGCCGTTGAGGTAGTGCTCCCAGGCCCAGTGGTATTTGAGGGGCATGAGCTGGTTCACATCGACGGACTGGCAATTGATCAAACGCTTGTCGTCGGCGTTGATGCGGCGGGTGAGGTCGCGGAAGGTCGGGCGTTCGCCCGTGGCGTTGCAGCAGCTCATGAGTTCAAGGGGAGGTAGGATGGGTTTGCCACGGGGGCACGGAGGACAGGGAGAGGATCGAAGGAAAGCTATGCGCCAAAGCGGGCGCGCGGCTGCTCAAGGTCGGCCACGAGGCGGCGCAGTTCGGTGAGGTCGAAGGCAGGGACGAACGGCGCAAGCTCGTCGAGGATCGCGGCGGTGTCGGGGCGATGTGCCGCAATGAGAGCGGCGAGATCGGCCTCGTAGGTCTTCACCTTCGGCCACTGCATTTGCCGATAGAGCGAGGGCAGCGCATAGAGTTTGAGCAAGAAGAGCCCGCGAACGTCCGCCGTGCGAACGGTGCGCTCGGCGAAAGGCACGAGCGCAGAATGCTCTCGCGCGACCCGGGCAAAGAGCGGGTTAGAAGTGAAAAGCAGGTCCACGCGCAACGCGCCAAACGCGGCTAGGGCGAAGTCGCCGTCACGCTCGCGGACCGCGAGGCCGGCCACACGCGCGGCATCCTCTACAGCCACTATGAGATCGAGATCCTCGGTGTTGCGGCCGTCCACCCATGCGCGCAACGCCACGCCGCCAACGAGCACGGTGTCCACGCCGGCCGAGTCCAGCGCGGAAAAGAATTCGGCGACTTGGGCGAGGAGGTCGTCGGTTTCCACGACGGAAGAAAAAGAACGGCGCAGATCAAACGTCACGCCGCTGCGCACGAGCCGGCCGATGGACACGGCCGGGCGCGGTGAAGCAGGGGGGGCGGCGGGCACGGGACGAAGCGGGAATTATTCCAGGCCGACCTTGCGGCGGCCGTGGAGGGCAATGGGCGCGCCGGCCTCGCCTTCGAGGTGGCCGCGCAGCTCGAAGGAGTCTTCGGTGAAGCGGCCCTTTGTGGCGACGTCGAATTCTTCCAGGTCGCCAAAGACGGAGTCGGCGCCGGGCTCGTGGCGGGTGACGCGGAACTCGACGGATGACTCGCCGTTCGCGGCCGACGAGACGCGGCCGACATAGACGTAGGCGGGATCACCGCCGGTGACGCGATCGTTTTCCACGGTGACGACGCCGGGCATGGCGGCGCGCTTGGAGCCGGACTCGAAGTGAACAATGTAGATTCCTGGATTCATGGGGGTAGAGGTTTGAATGCAGGAGGGAATCGGCCTCGCGAAGCGCCCGGCCGGACGCGCGTCCGGCATCACGTTTACTGGCAAGCCTCGCAGGTGGGATCGAGCAGGGAGCAAGCCTTCACGGCGCTCATGTCGGTGGCGGGCGAAGCGGCGGCCTCGACGAGCGCGGGAGCGGCCGCTGGCTCGATGGCGAGGGGGGCCTTGTCGTTGGCGACCTCGCGGTCCACGCGGACGTTGGCCGAGGCGCTCTTGTGCTTCATCCAGCGGGGTTGGAGGCCGCGGCGGTTGATGTCGAGCGTGCTCTTCTCGATCTGCGTGGCGGCCAGCGTCCGAAGGTAATAGGTGGTCTTCAAACCTTTCCGCCAGGCCAGGAGATACATCTCGTTGAGCTTCCGGCCGTTGGGCGCGTTCATGTAGAGGTTGAGCGACTGGCCCATGTCGATCCACTTCTGCCGGCGCGAGGCGCACTCGATCAGCCAGCTCGAGTCGATGAGGAACGCGGTGGAGAACAGGTCCTTGAGGTCGTCGGGCACCCGCTCGATGCCGTCGAGCTCGCCGTCGAAATACTTCAGGTCGTTGACCATCTCGGCGTCCCACAGGCCGCGCTCCTTCAGTTCGTTGACGAGGTGCTCGTTGATCACGGTGAAGTCGCCCGCGAGGTTGGCCTTCACGAAGAGGTTCTTATACATCGGCTCGATGGACTGGGCGACGCCGATGATGTTCGAGATCGTGGCCGTGGGCGCGATGGCCATGCAATTGGAGTTGCGCATGCCGTGCTGGGCCACGGCGGCGCGCACGGGCGCCCAGTCGAGCGCGGAGGAGCGGTCCACGTCGAGGTCTCCGCCGCGCTCCTTTTCGAGCACGTCGAGGGTATCGAGAGGCAGGAGGCCACGATCCCACTTGGAACCGGGGTAGCTCGCGTAGCGGCCGCGCTCGGCGGCGAGCTCGGTGGACGCGAGGATAGCGTAGTAGGCGATCGCCTCCATCGAGCGATCCGCGAACTCGATGGCCTCCTCCGACGCGTAAGGCGCGTTGATGAGGTAGAGCGCGTCCTGGAAGCCCATCAGGCCGAGGCCGACGGGGCGGTGGCGCAGGTTGGCGTTCTTGGCCTCCGGGATCGGGTAGTAGTTGATGTCGATGACGTTATCGAGCATCCGCATGGCTGTGCGGACGGTCTCCTCAAGCCGCGGCAGGTCGAGCGTTCCGCCGGAGATGTGCGCAGCGAGATTCACCGAGCCGAGGTTGCAGACGGCGACCTCGTCGGCCGAGGTATTCAGAAGGATTTCGGTGTTCTTAGTGATCATCCCGTTCACGGTCCAACTGTGCTCCTCGGTGAAAACCTGGAGGCAGTAAGCGTCCTCGTTGGGCAGTGGCTCCAGCGCGGTGAAAGTCGCCCACCGCTTTTGGCGGTAGCCGTCCTTCTGGAGATTGGCGAGGTAGCGCGCGTTGCCGCGCAGACGGCCGATGCCGGTGATCTCCTCAAGGCGGCGGCAGCCGGGAATCGAGGTGACCAGAAGTCGCCAGAGCGCCGACTGGAAATACTCGCGCTCGCCACCCTCGCCGTCGGGCAGCATCGCCATGCCGGCCTCGCGCATCTGCGAGATGGATGATTTGATGCCGAAGTTGGCGAGCAGAATCTGGATTTCGCGTAGGAACTCCATCCGATGCGATGCCAGCGCGCAAGTGGTGACGCCAAGCTCTTGGGCCTGCGTGGTAGCATCGGCGAAGTAAAGGCCGCGGAGATACTGCGCGACCGTCTCGCTCGCGCCGCGCCAAACAAACTCAGGCACCTGGAACTTCGTTTCCGCGCGGAAACCCTCGCGCAGCATCACGCGGGCAAGCGGCGTGGAGGTCAGGCGACGACGGAACTCATTTCCTCGGAAGACCGGCTGTAGCGTTGAGGTGGCCTGACATTCCTCGCCGTCCTCGGCAAGCACACGCGCGACGGTTTCTTCGATCTCCGGGATTAGGCCGAAGCCATTTGCCCAGATGTCGATGTGCGCCTGCTGCGTCTTTTCGTTCCGGCCGAAGGTGCCGTCGCCGGCGACCAAGCCACACAAGAACGCGAGGCCCTCGCGATTGTCCTGACCCCAAAGGCCCTCGACCTGCTGGATTTCCAGTCGGTCGCCCGGCTGGAGTTCCTGCGCTTCGACCCAACCGCGGTCCACGACCCAAACCTTGTGGTCGGGCGTGACCTTGTGTGTGTAGCCCTCCCGGGTGTGAATCTTGACGATGGGCGCGTCCGGCCGCGGCAGCAGCATGGGGCCGGCGGCCACGGGGCCGGAGCGACCCACGACCATCGTGGGCGTGCAGCGTGCGAAGAGTTCGCCCACGGTGAGTAAGCCCTCCGCGGTGACGACGCGCTGATCGGCCGTCATGCAGCAAAGGTTCGACGAGTGCACCACGCCCGCGTGCGTCTGCGGGGAGCGAAGATTCGATGGGTCCTTGAAGGTGATCCACGGGTGACCCGTCTCGAAGAGGGTCGTGAGCATCTTGCGCCACAGCGTGACCGCCTCGACGCGGCGGGAGAGCGCGATCTCGCCGCGCTCGGCCATCGCCTCGTATTCGGCGTAACGCTTCTCGAAGGCTTGGCCCACGAGATCGTGGAGGTCAGGCACCTCGGAAGGAGTGAAAAGCGTCCAATGCGCCCCGGCGGCGACACGCTTCATGAACAGGTCGGGAATCCAGTTCGCCGTGTTCATGTCGTGCGTGCGGCGGCGCTCGTCGCCGGTGTTCTTGCGCAGGTCGAGAAAGTCCTCGATGTCGAGGTGCCACGTCTCGAGGTAAGCGCACATGGCGCCTTTGCGCTTGCCGCCGTTGTGGACGAGCGCGGAGGTCGTCATGTAGGAATGGTCGGTCTCGACCTCCAAGTCATGCACCTCGGGCAGCACGGCGATCTCACCGGCCGCACGGACGCGGGTGAAGAGGTGATTTTCCCACACGATCCAGTTGCGCTTCGTGAGTGGTGGCGCGCCGACGAGCGCGGCGAGTTCCGGCACGGCGGGGATGCGCACGTCCCAGCTCGTGCAGTCCTTGGTCAGCGCGCACTCGCTGCCATCAGAGCGGCGCAGAATGCGGTTGGTCGGACGCGTGCGGCACTGCGCCGCGGTCGGGACGCCGAGGCGGAGAAGTTGGTAGCGCAGGCCTTCGACAAGCTCGCGCGAGGTGTTTGTGAAGGTGATCTCCTTGCCGCGCGAAACGTTGCCATCGGTCTCGATCAGGCCGCGGACCAACTCGAGGGTGTGCCCGGCCGGGAGATGGGCGAGGCGCGGCGCGATGCGCTTGTGGCCGGCGAGGTCGTAGAGGTCTTCGCGGGAGAAAGGCAGATGGTTGCCGCCCAGCCCGACAAGACGCCCTGTAACGGCATCGCGGCCGAGACCCTTGCCGGTGGCCCACTTGACTTGTGCGTAAGTCTCGCCGCGGCCCGTTTCCCAAAAGTGAATGCCCCGCGCGCGCAAGTATTCGCGCACGAAGGCTAGGTGCGCCTCGTCCCGTCCACCGGAAACGCCCCATTCGTGCCCGTCAGCAGAAGCGTGACCGTCACCAAGCAGGATACCGTAGAGACGCGCATCGTCTGGCGTGAGGCCGGGCACAAACGCGATCTCCTGCGGGATCACCTGCGCGAGATAATCCCCGCGGCGAAGCAGCCCAGCGTCCACCCAAGCGGCGCGATGCCGGCCTTTCTCAAGCTGAGCCAGCGTGCGCTCGGCGCTTTGCTCCATCGGCACGCCCTGGATTGCGTAAAAAGGATGGCCGGCGGTCACACGCAGCGGCTCAGCGGAGTGCTTGGCGCGGATCTCCACCATGCGGTCCTTCTGCGCGTAGGTGAAGTGCTTCGTCACCGGCCGGTAGGAGCCGGAAATGCCGAGCACGAGGTCGCCGGGCCGCACGTCGCGCAGGGCCTTGAGGCCGGCGGCAGTGTGGACGGGCGTCTCAGGCGCGAAGCACTGGTTGACCGCGACGGCGGTGTCGTTGGCGACCTTGAGGAAGGGGACGATGCCCTGGCTCTCGCCGTTGGTGCCGCGGATGAGCGAGCCGGTGGCGCGCACGTTGGTCCAATCATTGCCCAGGCCGCCGGCCCACTTGGAGAGCTTCGCGTCGTCGGCCACTACCTTGAAGATGTGGTCCAGGTCGTCCATCACGGTGCTCAGGTAGCAGGACGAGAGCTGCGGGTGGAGCGTGCCGGAGTTGAAGAGGGTCGGCGTGGACGAGCAGAAGCGGAACGACGACAGCAGCTCGTAGAACTCGATCGCGCGATCGTTCTTCTGCTCCCCCTCGTTCATCGCCAAGCCCATCGACACGCGCATCCAGAAGAACTGCGGCGTCTCGAAGCGCCGGCCGCGCGTATGGAGCAGGTAGCGGTCGTGCACCGTTTGGATGCCCATGTATTGGAACTGCCGGTCGCGATCCGGCCTGAGGGCGGCGGCGAGGCGGGGCAAGTCGAATTCGAGGATCTTGGCGTCCAGGCGGCTAGCCTCGACACCGTGACGCAGGCTCTTCTCGAAACGCTCGACATGGAGCTCGCCCACGCGCACCTGGTCCACGTTGCGGGTGTCGAAGACCTCGCGGTAGATCGTGTTGAGCAGCAGGCGCGCGGCGACGAACGAGTAGGCCGGGTCGCGCTCCACGCGGGCCTTGGCGGCGAAGAGCATGGCCTTCTCCACCTCGGGGATCTTCACGCCGTCATACACGGAGCGCAGCGTTTCCTCGGCCAGCTCGCGCCAGTCGCAGATCTGCTCGTGGCCGGCGCAAGCACGGATCAGCTCGCGACGGACGCCGGCCACGTCGAGCGGCTGCACGCTGCCGTCGGGCAGGGTCATCGAGAGCGCGGGGCCGTCGTCCTGGGCAGCTGCCTCCTCGCCGGCCGCGACGCGCAGGATGCGGGCCTTGCGGCGCTCCTCGCGGAAGAGGATGAAGCCGCGCGCCACGTCGTGCTGGCCGGAGCGCATCAGCTCGGTCTCCACCAAGTCCTGGATCAGCTCGATCTCCAGCTCGCGGCCCTCGTGCGCCGCGCCGAGGGCGCGCTGGGCCACGGCCTGCGCGAGGCAATCGACCGAAAGCTGCACGTCGGCGGGCAGGGACGTGTCGCGGCCCAGTTCGCGAACGTCGCGGAATGCCCCCTCGATGGCGAGGCCGATGCGCGCCTCATCGAAGGGGGCGCGGCGGCCGTCGCGCTTGCGCACCCAAAGGGTGGCGGTCTCCGGGGCGACGGGGATGTCGAGGTTGAGCTGGGCTTGCGTCTCGGGGGTGAACATGGGGAGCGAAGGGGGCGGCGAAAGACGAGGAGGCGACAGAGGTCACGGGGGTGACCTCGGGGACAAAAAGGTGAACGCGGATGTTGCAAACCGCGGCGCTTCCTCCGCGCCGGAACCTCCACGGGGCCGCCTGCGGCCGAGGCGGGACCGATGGGAATCCGCCGGCCAAACCGCGGGTTCTGGGGGCTAATTCAGCCCCGGAGCAAAACCGGCGGTTTGACCGGCTGACCACAACCTGTAGTGGTTGAGGCGCAGTAGGAACGCAATGGGCAGGCTAAATGGACGTATTGGCTTGGCAACGGATTTTCTGCTGACACTGCGATTTTTCTGTTACGGGAAAGGCATATTTCTTTCTTGCGTTTGAGGCGACTTGGTTTCTGCCCGCTTGAATTCTTGCCTTAAAAGTATTTGCAAGTTCAAAGACAGCATGATTTCAGAGGGCAAGCTGCTCTGCCCGCGAGGAAATCAAGATGGATGGCTGCTTCCGAGCCTTTTCTCTTGATGCAATCCTCGGTGGCCCAGTGGGTGCTGGAAGCCGATTTACTCTGTCGCTTTTTCTCCCAGATGATGGCCCGGGACGAGGTATTCGCGCACGTAGTCGGCCACCGCCTCAGCCAGGGGGCGCGTGGGAGGGTCAAGTTGAGGGCAAGCGGCGCGCAGCTTCGTGATGTCGGCGCAGGTGTGGTATTGGTATTTGCCCTGTAGCCCCTCCGGCATCGGGATGAACTCGATGCGCGGCGCGCGGCCGAGCGCGGCGAAGATGGCGCGGGCCAGCTCCAGCCAAGTGCTCGCGCGGCCGGACCCAAGGTTGAAGAGGCCGGCGGCGGCCGGGTTCTCGGCGAGGGCGAGGGTCATCGCCACGGCATCCTTCACGTAAAGGAAGTCGCGCTGCTGCTCGCCATCGCGATATTCGGGGCGGTGCGACTTGAACAAACGCACCACACCCGTTTCGAGGATCTGGCCGTAGGCCTTGTGGACGAGCGAGCGCATGTCGCCCTTGTGGTCCTCGTTGGGGCCGAAGACGTTGAAATACTTCAGCCCAGTGATCGTGCGCAGCCAGCCGGCGCGCTGGGCGAAGCCGTCGAAGAGGTGCTTCGAGTAGCCATACATGTTGAGCGGTCGCAGGCGCGCGAGGTCGTCGGACTGGTCGTCCATGCCCTGCGCGCCGTCGCCGTAGGTGGCGGCCGAGGAGGCGTAAACGAAGCGCACGTGCCGGGCGACGCTCCACGCGGCGAGCTTCTTGGTGAACTCGAAGTTGTTGCGGATGAGGTAGGCGGCGTCGCGCTCCGTGGTGGCCGAGCAGGCGCCGAGATGGAGGACGGTGCGGACCTCGCTGAAGGCCGGGTCATTGCCCTCGAGCCGCGCGAGGAGATCGTCGGCCTCAAGGTAGTCGGCGAAGCGAAGCGAGACGAGATTCTTCCACTTCTCGTCCTGGCCGAGGAAATCAGCGACGAGGAGGTCGTCGAGGCCGCGGCGATTTAGCTCCCAGACAAGCGCGGAGCCGATGAAGCCGGCCCCGCCGGTGACGAGGATGCGGCCGCGGGAAAGATCATGGATCGCTGCTGGCATAAGAGGGCTGGCACGTTAGCGCCGAGTGCCCGAGTTCCCAGACCATTTCGGTGAATTCACCCTCCCGAATCGGTCACCCCAGAAGGAGTCTCGTCACTCAAGTGACGGGTCTCATCACCCTACACCGTTTTTCAAAGAGATGGAGCGGAGGCTCAGGGAAGCGGGTAGCGCGGGCGCCCCGCCTGCGGCGGCCGGCGCCCCCGCCGGCCGGACGGGTGTGGCCAGCAAGGCTGCCGCCCGGCCGACACCCGGGGAAT
>CALMOL010000386.1:14876-16760 GCA_937871685.1 uncultured Verrucomicrobiota bacterium | reverse complement strand
ATCCCCGAGCGTCCGGAGGCCGGAGGCGGCGGCCGGAACTCCTCCGGCAGCCCCACGACCGTCTCGCTTTCGACGAAGCCGGCATACACGGTGCGTCCGGCAAGATTCCACACCCGCGCGCCGGCCGGCGCGGGTAGTCCCGGGCCGACTTCGACGATGAGGCCGTCGCGCAGGATCACGGTGCCGTTCTCGATCACCTTGCCCGGCGCGGTGATGACCCGCGCGCCGACGAGGGCGTGGAAGCGCGAGGGATTTTCGCGGAGCCCCTCGGCCGGGGCGGAAGTCGTCTGCGCGGGAAGCGGAGCGGCGAGGGCGAGCGCAAGAAGCGCGCGGGCGAGGGAGAAGGCACGCATGGGCCGCCACCGTTTCGCAAGCCCGCGCGGAACGCGAGGCAAAATGCGCCCGCCGAAATTGCGCGGTCCGTGGCAAGGTGCCGGAATGCCTCCGCTTCGAGCCGTGTTTTTCGACGCCGCCGGCACGCTCATGTTCCTGCCCCGCGCGGTGGGCGCGCACTACGCGGAGGTGGCCGCCGGGCACTTCGGCTTGAAGCTCGATCATGCGGCACTCGACGCCGCCTTCCGACGCGCGTGGAGGGCCATGCCGCCTCGCGAGGCCACCGCCCACGGCGGCCCGCGCGGCGACGACGATTACGGCTGGTGGCGCGACCTCGTCCGGCTCGTGTTGCTCGACGTGGCCCCGCGCGAGATGGCCGGCGGGAGTTTCGATTTCCTCAGCTACTTCGACGCCGTCTGGCACCGCTTCGCCGAGCCGGGCGCGTGGGCGGCGTATCCCGAGGTGTCGGAGGTGCTCGATGCCGTCGCTGCGCGCGGATTGCGCCTCGGCGTGGTGTCGAACTTCGACTCGCGCCTCCTCGCCAACCTGCGCGACCTCGGCCTGCTCTCTCGCTTCGAGCACGTCATTCTCTCCTCCCAGGTCGGCGCGGACAAGCCGCACGCGCGCATCTTCCACGCCGCCTGCGCCCGCTTCGGCCTCGCGCCGGCGCAATGCCTCCACGTCGGCGACGACCCGCGCTGCGATTGGGAAGGCGCGGCCTCGGCCGGCCTGCATGCCTACCGCCTGGACCGGACCGCGGGCGATCTGCGCGGCGTCCTTGCCGCGATGGACGCGATCACGGCGCCTTCCAGCGGATCCACACGTTCGCCAGGCTGAACGCGCGCACGGCGCCCTTCGCATCGCGCGCCGGCTCGAATCCCAGCTCCACTTGCGCGTTCTTGGAGAGGAACGTGGCCTTCGGGCCGGGCGCACCGAGCTTCGCACCGAGCGCCTTGGCCACGTCCGTGAATTTCATCCCCGGCAGCACCCCGCCGGGCTGGAGCGACCACGACACCGAGTCAAAGAACGGATGCCCCTCCATCCGCGAGCCCAGCTCCCACGCGAAGACCGGCTGCTCGGAGATCTGCATTTCCGTGAACTTGCCGTCGTTGAGCACGAAGGCGTGCCGCCGGCCGTAGAGCAGCGCCACGCGCTGCGGGTCGATCCGCACCACGCCCGTCGGCCGGCCAAACGCGGCCACCAATTCTTCCTCGGTGGCACCGAACTTGAGGCCATACACCTGCTGATCGGGATCAATCTCGCGCGGCTTCTCGGCGAAGAGCGCCGCCGGAACCTCCGCGACGGACGGCAGGATTTCGGTTGCCGGCAAGGTGGAGAGCGCCACGCCGGCGAGCAGGGGAAGGAGGACGCGCCGCAGGTGCATGCCAGAAATGGGCGCCGGGTTCGCCGCCGGGGCAACCCTCACGTTCGTGCTCCCGCTGTGCTTGCCTTCCGAGGTGGACGGCGCGGTCCCCCGCGCCGTCGGCAGCGGCGCAGCCGCCTGGATTGCCCCGCGCACCCTGGCTTTCTCGCTTCGCTCGATTGCCCCGC
>CALMOL010000386.1:0-14776 GCA_937871685.1 uncultured Verrucomicrobiota bacterium | reverse complement strand
GCACCCTGGCTTTCTCGCTCCGCTCGATTGCCCCGCGCACCCTGGCTTTCTCGCTCCGCTCGATTGCCCCGCGCACCCTGGCTTTCTCGCTTCGCTCGATGCTTCGCGCCCGCGACGGCGCGAAGGATCGCGCCGTCCACCTCGAAGGCTCGATTTCCCCCGTTTTTCTCCGTGCCCTCCGCGCCTCCGTGGCAAATCTTCCCTGATGCTCGCCGAACGCGTCCGCCCCGACCCTGCCCGGCCGCGCGTCCTGCTCATGGCCACCTGCCTGTGCGACGCCTTCTTCGACGGCGCGGCCGCCGCCACCGTGGAGGTGCTGGAGTGGGCCGGCTGCGCGGTGGAATTCCCCGAGGCCCAGACCTGCTGCGGCCAGCCTGCCTTCAACGGCGGCGATTGGGCCGCCTCCCGCCGCGTGGTGCGGCACACCGCCGGAGTCTTCGCGGGCGACCTGCCGGTGGTGGTGCCCTCCGCCTCGTGCGCCGGGATGCTGCGGCACGGCGCACCGCTGGAATTCGAGAAGGAGAATGACCGCGGGATGGTGGATGCCCTCGCCGGCCGGACCTGGGAACTGTGCGACTTCCTCGTGAACGCCCTTGGCATCACCAAGTGGCCCGGCCGGCTGCCGGTGCGCGCGGCGTTCCATCGCTCCTGCCACTCCCGCGGCACTGCGAGCGGCGACGCGGCGCTCACCCTGCTCGGCAGCATCGACGCGCTGGTGCTCGCGCCCTTCGGCGAGGCCGAGCAGTGCTGCGGCTTCGGCGGAACCTTCTCCGTCGGGTTTCCGAACATTTCCAGCGCGATGGGCGAGCTGAAGCTCTCGCACATCCGTGAGTCGCAGCCCGACCTCCTCGTCTCCGGCGACCTGAGCTGCCTGATGCACCTCGCCGGCCTCGCGGAGCGCGACGGCAAGCCCGTCAAGATCGCCCACGTCGCCGAGGTGCTGCGCGACTCGCTCGCCCACGCCCGAATCATCAACGCCGCATGAAGACCCAGCCCATCGACTCCTACGCCACCGCGATGCCGCGGGGGAAGGCCGCCGCCGTCCATCACGGCGCCAAGGCCGGGCACGAGAAGCGCACGCAGGTGCTCTTCGACGCTTACCCGCAGGCGAATGATCTCCGCGCCCTCGCCGGCCGCGTGAAGCAGCACGCCATCGAGAATCTGGACACTCTGCTCCCGCAGGCCGAGGAGCGGCTCAAAGCGAACGGCGCCCACGTCCACTGGGCCGCCACCGCGGAGGACGCCTGCGCGGCCGTGTGGGCCATCATGCAGCAGCGCGGCGCGCGTCGCATGGTGAAGTCGAAGACGATGGTCTCCGAGGAAATTCATCTCACGGCTTACCTCGAGAAGCGCGGCGCGACGGCGCTGGAGACGGATCTCGGCGAGTTCATCGTGCAGATCGACGGCGACATCCCCTCGCACGTCGTGAAGCCCATCCTGCACAAGAGCCGGCACGAGATCGCGGCGAGCTTCGAGCGGCACGGCCTCGGCGCCTACGACTCCGATCCCGAGACCATTACCCGCCGGGCGCGCGCGCACCTGCGGGACCAATACATCTCCGCCGACGTGGCTCTGACCGGCGCGAACTTCCTCGTCGCCGAGAGCGGTCGGATCGTGATCGTGACGAACGAGGGAAACTCGCGCTTTTGCGTCGCCCGCGCGCCGGTGCACATCGCGCTGATCGGCATCGAGAAGATTTTGCCGCGCGACCGCGACCTGCCGCTGCTCCTCGGGCTGCTCGGACGCTCGGGCACGGGGCAGGCGCTCACCGTTTACACCGAGTTCATCGCCGGCCCGCGCGCCGCGGGGAAGACCGAGGGGCCGGAGGAGATGCACGTCATCTTCGTGGACAACGGCCGCAGCGAGGTGCTGGCCTCCGATTGCCGCGAGATCCTGCGCTGCATCCGCTGCGGCGCGTGCATGAACGTGTGCCCGGTGTATCGCCAGGCGAGCGGCCACGCCTACCGCTCGGTGTATCCGGGGCCGGTGGGCGCGGTGCTCTCGCCCCTGCTCGCCGGGAAGAACTTCCCCGCGATGGCCGACCTGCCGAAGGCGTCGAGCCTGTGCGGCGCGTGCAACGAGGTGTGCCCGGTGGACATCCCCATTCCCGACCTCCTCCTGCGCCTGCGCGACCGCGCCAAGCGCGAGGGCGCGCCGACCGTGGCCGCCGCGCCGATGGGACCCTTCGCCCTGCTGGCCACGCACCCGGCCGCGTGGCGCATGGCGATGCGCGCGGGGAGCGTGATGAACGTGCTGCCGCCCGAGTGGATTCCCGCCGGCTTGGCGAAGGCGTGGACGCGCACCCGCACCGTGCCCGAATGGCGCGGCGGCCAGTTCCGCCGCTGGTGGCGCGACCGGCAGAAGACCACCGCGGCCGCCAACGAGAAGCCACAGATTAACGCTGATTGAAGGAGATTAAGGGTAAGCGGATCGAACGCAGGTTCGCAAGCCAGGTCCGCGATCTGATTTGGGAAGACACGCCCGGCCCGGTATTCCCTAATCTCCTTTAATCTGCGTTAATCTGTGGCTAAACCATCTTCTCCGACCACGAAGACCCGCCTCGACTTGCTCCTGGTCGCGCGCGGGCATTTCGAATCGAGGGAAAAGGCGCAGCGCGCGATCCTCGCCGGCGAGATCCGGCGCGCCGATGGCCTTCTGCTCGACAAGGCGAGCCTCTCGCTGCCGCTGGACGCCGAGCTTCGCGTCGAGGAAAAGCGGCGCTACGTTGGCCGCGGCGGACTGAAGCTGGAGGGCGCGCTCGCGGCCTTGGGCATCGACCCAGCCGGGCGCGTTTGCCTGGACGTGGGCGCGTCCACCGGCGGCTTCACGGACTGCCTGCTCCAGCGCGGCGCGACGAAGGTCTTCGCCATCGACGTGGGCCATAGCCAGCTCGACTGGAAGATCCGCTCCGATCCCCGCGTGGACGCGCGGGAGGGCATGAACGCTCGGCACGTATCGGAGAAGGATTTCCCGGACGCCGGCATCACGCTGGCCGTGGGCGACGTGTCGTTCATCTCGCTCACGAAGATTCTGCCGGCTGTGGCCACCGTCCTCGCGTCGGCCGGCGGAGCAGGGGAAATGTGCTTTCTCGTGAAGCCCCAGTTCGAGCTCCGGCCCGCCGACGTGGGCCGCGGCGGCATCGTGCGCGACCCGGCCGCGCGCCGCCGCGCGCTGGAAAACATCCGCGCCTTCGTCGCCGCCTCTCTTCCCGGCTGGCGCTGGGCGGCCGAATGCGATTCCCCGATCACCGGCACCGACGGCAACCACGAGTATTTCTGCCACCTGCGCGCGATCGGGGAATGAGGTGTCGTTCACCCAACGCTAACCCTGCCGCGCTGGGAACCCTGGCCTCGATCCGGTCACCCCTAATCTCCTTTAATCTGCGTTAATCTGTGGCTTCCTCGGCCGTCACCGCATGAAGACCAAGGCTGAAATCGTTTCCAACTGGCTCCCGCGCTACACCGGCACGCCGCTGAAGGACTTCGCGAAGCACATCCTGCTCGTGAACTTCACGAACTACGTCCATCTCTTCGCCAAGCGTTACGGGGTCGAAGTGCGCGGAATGGACCGCTTCATGCCCAACGCCACCGCCGAGGGCATCACCATCCTCAACTTCGGGATGGGCTCCGCCTCCGCCGCCACCGTGATGGACCTGCTCGGGGCCGTGAAGCCCAAGGCCGTGCTCTTCCTCGGCAAGTGCGGCGGCCTCAAGCGGAAGAACAAGCTCGGCGACCTCATCCTGCCCATCGCCGCCATCCGGGGCGACGGCACCTCCAACGACTACTTCCCGCCCGAGGTTCCCGCGCTGCCGGCCTTCTCGCTGCAAAAAGCCATCTCCACCACCATCCGCGGCCACGAAAAAGACTACTGGAGCGGCACCGTTTACACCACGAACCGCCGCGTGTGGGAGCACGACGAGGAATTCAAAAGAAAACTCACCCACCTGCGGGCGATGGCCATCGACATGGAGACGGCCACGATCTTCATCACCGGCTTCCACAACGAGATCCCGACCGGCGCCTTGCTCCTCGTTTCGGACCAGCCCATGGTCCCCGAGGGCGTGAAGACCGCCGCGAGCGACGAGACCGTGACCTCGAAGTTCGTCGAACTGCACCTGAGCATCGGCATCGACTCGCTGCACGAGCTCATCAACCACGGCCTGTCCGTGAAGCACCTGCGCTTCTGATCATGCCCATCCGCATCATCGCGCTTTATGTGCTCCTGCTCGTCCGATTGTTCACGAACGGCGTAGGGGTGGTGATGGTCTTGGCGACGCCGACCCCAGGCGCCTGGCTCGCGGTGAGCCTCGGATGGATCGAGACCACGTGCTGCCTGTTCTTGCTGGTTTGCCTGGCGGTGCGCAAGCCCTGGATCATCACGGCTTTTCGCATCTACATCGCCTTTGCGGTGCTCGCGACGCTGTGTGTCCTGCTCGCGGGGTTTTATCTCGAAACTCGCCGCGGCGAAGACCTCGCCTGGGTGACGTTGTTCGCCGGCACGTTCGTGGTCCTGTTCCTCTCGTGGTTTGCCATCTACGTGGGCGGCGGCCCGACGCCGACGTATCTGCGCGAAGGCCGCGTCCCACCTGCCCCGCCCTCGCTGCCCACCGCGGCTCGCCGGGCCGAGGCGGACCCGTATTGAGGCCGCGGCGTCGTCCTACACCAAACCCTGCCGTCCCGGCCGAGATGGGCGTCGCCGATGCTGGTCGCGTTCGCCGCCACGAAGGCCGCCTCGGCGATGGCCGGGATGCTGGGAAATTGATGGGTCAGGCGTTCCAAGACATCCATTTCCGATCCAACTCGATCACGAGGGCCTTGTGGCAGGCCGTCGGGACGGAAACCAGGCGGCTGATCGGCGCAATGGGAGAGCCCGGCTCGAAAGATCGGCTTGCCTCGCCGCACAGCTTCCCGCTACGGTCGCGCTTCCGCCGTGGTGGCGGAAGTCGTCCCCCCCGATGTCCCCCGAGGCCCGCGCCCGCCAACAGATCGACGCCATGCTCCAGGCGGCGGGCTGGGTCATTCAGGACTTCAAGGCGCTGAATCTCGGCGCGGCCCCGGGCATCGCGTTGCGCGAGGTGCCGCTCCAGTCCGGCCGGTGCGATTATCTGCTGGTCGTGGACCGCGTCCCGGTCGGCGTCGTCGAGGCGAAGAAGGCGGGCGCCACCCTTTCCACCGTGGCCGACCAGTCCGCGCACTACGCGGCGAATCTGCCGCCGTTCCTCGCCACTCAGGTGCCCGGCCGGCTGCGCTTCCTCTACGAGTCCACCGGCGCCGAACCCTTCTTCCGCGATGAGGTCGACCCGCACCCGCGCTCCCGGCAGGTCTTCGCGTTCCACCGTCCCGACACGCTCGGGGTATGGTGCGAGCAGCCGGACACGCTGCGCACCCGCCTCGCGCAGATGCCCTTCGCGCACCCGCTCCCGAGCGACGGCATGCGCGACTGCCAGGTCGAGGGCATCACGAACCTGGAGCAATCCTTCGCCCGAGCCGATCCGCGCGCCCTCATCCAGATGGCCACCGGCGCGGGCAAGACCTACACCGCCTGCGCCTTCACCTATCGCCTCATCAAGCACGCCGGCGCCCGGCGCGTCCTCTTCCTTGTCGATCGCTCCTCCCTCGGCACCCAGGCGCGCGACGAGTTTCACAAGTTCGTCACGCCCGACGGCCGCAAGTTCACCGAGCTCTACAACGTCCAGCACCTTACCTCGAACCAGCTCGATCCCGTCTGCCGCGTCACGGTCTGCACCATGCAGCGGCTCTACTCCATGCTCCGCGGCGAGGCGGAGCTGGCCCCGGGCCTCGACGACGTTTCCGCCGAGAAGCTCGCCGACGGGAGTCGCCCCAAGGACGTCACTTACAACCCCGCCATCCCGGTCGAGTTCTTCGACTTTATCGTCGCCGACGAGTGCCACCGCTCGATCTACAACCTTTGGCGGCAGGTCCTCGAGTATTTCGACGCCTTCCTCATCGGCCTCACCGCCACGCCTGCGCTCCAGACCATCGCGTTCTTCCGGCAGAATCTCGTCATGGAATACGGCCACGAGCGCGCCGTCGCCGACGGCGTGAACGTCGGCTACGACGTGTATCGCATCCAGACCGAGGTCACCGCCCAGGGCGGCCGCGTGGACCGGGGCTTCGTCGTGGACAAGCGCTCCCGCGCCACCCGCTCCCGGCGCCAGCAGCTTCTCGACGAGGATCTCGCCTACGCCGCGCCCGAGCTCGACCGCTCCGTCGTCGTCCCCTCGCAGATCCGCACCGTGCTCCAGGCGTTCCGGGACGCGCTCGCCACCGAGCTGTTCCCCGGCCGCACCCTCGTGCCGAAGACCCTCATCTTCGCCAAGGACGACTCTCACGCCGAGGACATCGTCCACCTCGTGCGTGAGGTCTTCGGGCGCGGCAACGACTTCGCCAAGAAGATCACCTACCGCGCCGTCCACGCCGCCACCGGCCAGCCCGCCGATGGCGAGCAGCTCATCCGCGAGTTCCGCCTCTCGCCGCAGCTCCGCGTCGCCGTCACCGTGGACATGATCGCCACCGGCACCGACATCAAGCCGCTGGAGGTGCTCCTCTTCCTGCGCGACGTGCGCTCCCGCGTGTATTTCGAGCAGATGAAGGGGCGCGGCACCCGCACGCTCACCCTGAGTGAGATGCACGCCGTGAGCGGCGAGGACGCCCGCACGAAAGACCACTTCGTCATCGTCGATGCCGTGGGCGTCTGCGACTCCGACAAGACCGAATCACGCCCGCTGGAGCGCCTGCCCGGCGTGGCGTTGGAGAAAATGCTTCTCCAGGTGGCGCAGGGAAAGCGGGACGAAGACACGCTCACTTCCCTCGCCAGCCGCCTCGCCCGGCTCGACCGCGCCGTCACGCCCCAGCGCCGCGGAGAGCTCGCCCAACTCGCCGGCGGCAAGACCCTCGCCGAGCTCTCCGCCACCCTGCTCCGCGCTTTTGATCCCGATGTCATCGCGGAACGGGCCACCGGCAAACCCGGCGCCAGCCCGGACGAAGTCGCTCCCGCCCTCTTCGAGAAAGCCCGCGCCCAGCTCGCCCTCGAAGCCTGCAAGCCGTTCGACGAGCCCGCGTTGCGCGGCGCAATCACCGACGCGCGGCAGGAGGCCGATCAGATCATCGACGTGGTCACCGTGGATAAAGTCGTCAACCAAGGCTTCGACGCCGCGGCGAAAGAAAAGGCCGAAAGCCTCGTGGCCGCCTTCCGGGAATACATCGAGACGCACCACGCCGAGATCGAGGCCCTGCAAATCCTCTACAGCCGCTCCTACCGGCAGCGCCTCACCGAGGAAGCGCTCAAGGAACTTGAACGCAAGCTTCGCGACACCCCCGCGCACTGGACGCCCGATACCCTCACCGCCGCCTACCGGCAGGTTGCCCCCGCGAAGGTGCGCGGCCAACTCCGCCGCTTCACCGATCTCGTCTCCCTCGTGCGATTCGCGCTTGAGCAGGAGCCCATCCTTGAGCCCTTCGAGGAGCACGTCCGGGCGCGCTTCGCCGACTGGATGGAAACGAAGCGCGTGGAAGGCACCGTGTTCACTTCTGACCAGATCGCTTGGCTGGAAAAGATGCGCGACTACATCTCCGCGAGCGGCAGCGTGGACCGCGATCACCTCGAAGCCGACAACGTCCTTGGCCCCATCTACCGCGCCTTCGGCGAACGCCTCTGGCCGCTCATGGAAGAGCTCAACCTCACCCTGGCCGCTTGAGCCGCCCCGCCCAAGTCTTACCTTGCGATCCATGAAGACCGTCACGCTTGAGCAACTCGACCCCTCCACCAGCGCGTGGCTGCGCGAGGCCAGCCGCGACGAGCCGGTCACCATCACCGATCACGGCACCCCGATCATCACCCTCACTCCCGTGCCGCCTGCGCCTCGGCCGAACGGTGGCTTCGCCAACCGCGTCCTGCGGCCCGGTTTCGAGGCCATCATGAATCGACCCGTCGGCGGCACCAGTATTGACGAGATCATCGCGCAGGACCGGGAAGACCGTTTGTGATTTACTTCGATTCCAACTATCTCGGTCGCCTCTACCTGCAGGAGCATGGCTCCGCCGAGGTGCGGCGGCTCGCCGCCAGCGGTGTCGTCGCGTGCTGCGAGTTGGGTCAGGCCGAACTCGCGTCCGTCCTCCATCGAAAACTTCGCGAAGGCACGATCGACACCGTCGATTACGCGGAACGCGTTGCGCAACTCGACGACGACATTGCGCTAGGTGTTTTGGTTTGGCTGCCCGTGACGTCATCTCTGATCACGAAGGTCCGCCAGGCTTTCGTCACCCTGCCGTCCAAGGTTTTCCTGCGCGCGGCGGATGCCCTCCACTTGATCTGCGCCCGCGAGGCTGGCTTCCAGGAAATCCACACCAACGACCGGCACATGCTCGCCGCCGCGCCGCACTTCGGGTTGAAAGGCGTGAACGTCATTTCTCCACCGTGAGCGCTGTCTTTGGCGAACGTCTGCGGCTCCGCATGGAAGAACAAACCCGCACCCTCGCCGCGTGATGTTGAACCGCACGCGAATGGACGCGGCGGAACGTCGCGGGAAAACCGGGACGATCACCCAAGCGCAGGGCGAAACGATGCCCGAGGAGCAATACGCGTTCTTCGAGGAGCACGCTGAAAGCGTGCAAGAGGCAGCCGCTATCTATCACGTTCAAGATCGTCGCGGAGCCTTGCCCAAAGGATGGCGGTGGATTACTCTCCGCGAAATCGCTGAGATCGTGGGCGGCGTCACGAAAGGGCAAAAACGGCGTCCTGACGAGCGCACTCGGCTGGTTCCTTACCTCCGGGTCGCAAACGTGCAACGAGGCTATCTCGATCTCACGGAGATGAAGCTCATCGAAGCCCGCGAGGCTGAGATTCAAGCCCTGCAACTCCAACCGGGAGACATCCTCTTCAATGAGGGAGGGGATCGCGACAAACTCGGCCGAGGCTGGATTTGGAATGGGGAATTGCCCGAGTGCATCCACCAAAACCATGTCTTTCGTGCGCGGCTCCGCGACGGACGAAACTCGCCGAAGTTCATCTCCTTCTACAGCAACTCGGCCGGACAGAAGTATTTCTGGGACGAAGGGAAGCACACAACGAACCTCGCCTCGATTAATCTGACGAAACTGGGTGCACTGCCCATTCCGCTGCCTCCCACCGACGAGCAGCGGCGAATCGTGTCAGAGCTGGAGAGACAA
This sequence comes from uncultured Verrucomicrobiota bacterium, assembly GCA_937871685.1. Taxonomy (GTDB): domain Bacteria; phylum Verrucomicrobiota; class Verrucomicrobiia; order Chthoniobacterales; family SZAS-18; genus SZAS-18. The sequence continues at coordinate 5,588 of CALMOL010000386.1, read as the reverse complement.
TTCACGCGATTGGATGCAGGGGGCGCGTCGTTGAAGCGGGTGCAGACCACCTTGAAACACTACCGTGCCAGCGTGCTAAAAGCCGCCTATGAGGGCCGCCTCATCCCAAAAGGGGCTGCCTGGGTAAGGACGACGCTTGGAGGGGTTTCCGCGGTATTAGCGGGCTGCGGATTTCCTGAGCGTCTTCAAGGCCGTAAGTCCGGCGACGTTGCCTTCTTCAAGGTTGGCGACATTTCAGCCGCATGGAAGAGAAACGAAAAGACGCTGACCCGAGCGAACCACTACATTAGCAAGACGGATTTGGTGGAACTTCGGGCGAAGCTGCTGCCGACTGGGACAGTCGTGTTCGCGAAGATTGGCGCGGCCATCGCACTCAACCGGCGAGCACTCGTTGGGGAGCCGTCCCTCGTCGACAACAATGTAATGGGCTTAGCTGCTGGAAACCAGATCAATTCGCGGTTCCTGTTTCATTTCGTCTGCACCCTCAAGCTCGATAAACTTTCGCGAGCGACGACGGTTCCCTCGATTCGCAAGGGAGACGTAGAGGGCATTGCACTTGATTTGCCGCCCCTTGCCGAACAACTTCGCATTGTCGCTGAGGTAGAGCGCCGTCTGTCGGTGATTGAGGAGATCGAAACTGCCGTGGCTGCTAGCCTCCAGCGTGCGGCCCGCCTCCGCCAAGCCATTCTTCAACGTGCGTTCTCTGGTCAACTCGGTTAAGTATTCTGAACACGTAGTTTAAACGCAATCGTGGCCGAAAAGCTTACATCGCATTTCATAGACCTTGTGCAGGACGCTACTCTCAAGTCGTTCTGGAGACGGGTAACTTTGTTGAACTTCCTGCGGCGACATCATATCGCGAGTTCGTTTCTGGCAGGATGGGATTCAAGTGAGACAAAACGGGTATTTCTCGAGCGTTTGTTTCCTCAACTCGAAGCGAGCGAAAAGGGAGTCCAAGTCATTAGAGAGATGGCGGCCTCACTTGCTGAGCAAGTCCGATTCCCTGACCTCGAACGTTGCGAAGACTGCGCGGAGAAAACTCGGGCGGCGAAGGACGCCATCTCCTCGTTGAAACGTTACTTGGATACTCAAAAAGAAAAAGCCGATGAGCTTCGGGAGCGAGAGGCTGTCAGGACCGTCGCTCGCGAAAGGACTCAAAAAGTGGTTCGCGAAGCCCAAACACTAGAGAAGTTCAAGGATCGACTAACCGAATTATCCAAACAGCTTGGCACTCAAGAAGCCGGATACGCATTCCAAGACTGGTTCTACGACCTAGTTAATTTCTTTGAGATTGATCACCGTCGCCCATATGTCGTATCGGGCCGCCAGATTGATGGCTCGCTTACGGTCGAAGGCACGACATACCTCGCTGAGTTGAAATTCACTCGGGAGCAGGCAGGTGCTCCGGACATTGATACATTTGGCGATTATCCCTTCAAGACATGTCCCAGAAGCAATTCCTCAACTCTCCTTCTGACGACTTGTTGTGAGGGGATAATCGTCATACATTTTTAGCGAAGGTTAACGATAAAGCCGACAATACGATGGGGATTATGGTTTCGATGTCTGGCTATTCAAGTGTGGCAGTTCAGCAGGCCTCGGGACGTAAGACGCCGCTGATTTTGATGGATTTCAGTCACATCTACGTGCTTCTCGCCGGGACTTGGACGCTTGATGATATGATTGGCAGACTACGTCGTCACGCGTCTCAAACAGGCAATACATTTCTTCCGACAGCCGAGTTCTCTGAGTAAAAGTCCGACTGCTTAGATCCGTATGTCGAAAGGTGCCCCTCAAATCGTCCAAAAGCTCTGGAACTACTGCAACATTTTGAGGGACGATGGGCTCTCGTATGGCGACTACGTCGAGCAACTGACGTATCTGCTTTTCCTCAAGATGGCGGACGAGCAGAGCCGGCCGCCGTTCGACCGGGCGTCGCCGATCCCGAAGGGCTTCGGCTGGGACGTGCTGGTGCGTCTCGACGGCGACGACCTCGAAACACACTACCGCCACACGCTGGAGAAACTCGGCAAGCGGCCCGGCCTGATCGGCGTGATCTTCCGCAAGGCGCAGAACAAGATCCAGGACCCGGCCAAGCTGCGCCGCCTCGTCGCGGACCTCATCGACAAGGAGGAGTGGTCCTCGCTCGACACCGACGTGAAGGGCGACGCCTACGAGGGGCTGCTGCAAAAGAACGCCGAGGACGTGAAGGGCGGCGCGGGCCAATACTTCACCCCGCGCCCGCTCATCCAGGCCATCGTGGAGGTGATGGCCCCGCGGCCCGGCGAGACCATTTGCGACCCGGCATGTGGCACCGGCGGCTTCCTCCTCGCGGCGCACGACCATCTGCGCCGGAATCATAAGTTGGACAAGGCGGGCCTCCGTTTCCTCAACACCGAGGCGCTCCGCGGCGTGGAGCTGGTGGACAGCGTGGCGCGGCTTTGCTCGATGAACCTGCTGCTCCACGGCATCGGCGGGACGGCGGAGGACGGGAAGGAGGCACCCATTCCCGTGCTTGTGCGCGACGGGCTCGCCGCCAAGCACGGCGAATACGAGGTGGTGCTGTCCAACCCGCCCTTCGGCAAGAAGAGCAGCGTGACCATCGTCAACGACGCGGGCGAGTCGAGCCGCGAGAGCCTCACGATCAACCGCGACGACTTTTGGGCCACGACCTCGAACAAGCAGCTCAACTTCCTCCAGCACATCTTCACCATCCTCCGGCAGCACGGCCGCGCCGCGGTGGTGGTGCCGGACAACGTCCTTTTCGAAGGCGGCGCCGGCGAAACCATCCGCCGCGAGCTGCTCCGGCAGGCCGACGTCCACACCCTGCTTCGCCTGCCCACCGGCATCTTCTACGCGCAGGGCGTGAAGGCGAACGTCCTGTTTTTCGACCGCAAGCCCGCCGCCGACCGGCAGGCGTGGACGACCAAGCTCTGGATCTACGACCTGCGGACCAACCAGCACTTCACGCTGAAGGAAAACCCGCTCCGGCGCGCGGACCTCGACGAGTTCGTCGCCTGCTACGCCGCCAAGGATCGCACCCAGCGCCAGCCCACCTGGAGCGAGGCCAACCCGCTGGGCCGCTGGCGCGCCTACGACCTCGCGGAACTGCTCAAGCGCGACAAGGCCAACCTCGACATCTTTTGGCTGAAGGACGAGGCCCTCGAAGACAGCGCCAACCTGCCCGACCCCGACGTGCTGGCCGCCGAGATCGTCGAGGACCTGGAAGCCGCCCTCGCCCAGTTCGCCGAGATCGCCGCCGATCTGAAGCGGTAGGTGGCCAAACAAAGGGTTGGGTCGGTCATTGCGATGACCAACATCCATCATCGAGATGATGGCAGGGCATCATCGGGATGATCACCACTCATCATCGCGCTCATCCATTTCATCATCGAGATGACCAAAACCACGAGCGCGCTCATCAAATCCATGAGCGCGATGATCCACTTCATCATCGCGATGATGCCTGCCCATCATCGCGAGGACCAAAGTCATGAGCGCGATGATCCGATCCATCATCGCGATGATGAAATCCATGAGCGCGATGATGGGTGGGCATCATCGAGATGATCAAAGTCATGAGCGCGATGATAAAGTTCATCATCGCGATGATGAAATAGGTGAGCGCGATGACCATCACCCATCATCTCGATGATGGGTGGGCATCATCGAAATGGCAATTCACGGGCGGTCGATGACCCTGCCGCTTCTGGAGAGGAGCGTTTTGGCCTCTTTCCGAACGCTTTGAAGTCCGCCGGGGCAGGCAGCCGGTCTGACCCCAAGATGGGTCAGAAAGCTGACCCGATGCTGGGTTAGTGAGGCCACCAGATCAAATGGCAGAGGGATAGATAGGTGCCCTTGAGGACCCTGCCGGCAAGGATGCCAGCGGTCCCAGTAGCGACTGTCCCCAGCGGGCGGAGTGCACCCGCTGGCGAAGCCAAGCACATCGCGCACCCGGTTTCGACTCCACTGCAGGCAACGCCGCGCTTTCTGAGCTCGCGGAGTGGTTCGCGCGGTCACGCGACACCAAGGAGAGTAGCGATTTCGCGCAAGCCTTACGGCGCTTTCCGATGGGGCGAGCCCCTCCCGTTCATTTCCGTCTCTGTGATCTCGGTGCCTCTGTGGCTAATCCATTCGGTAGTCGCTAGGCGCCACGGGAACGCGGCTGGGGCATCAGGCCCGCAGTGCCTCGGTGACCACGCGGGCGGCGAACTTCAGGTCGGCTTCCGAGTGCGCGAGGGACAGGAAGCCGGCTTCGAACTGGGAGGGCGCGAAATACACGCCGCCCTTCAAGCAGGCGTGGAAGAATCGCGCGAAGGCCGCGCGGTCGCTCGTCTGCGCGTCGTCGAGGTTCCACACCTCCTTCTCCGTGAAATACAGGCAGAACATCGAGCCGATCCGCTGCGTGCGCCATTTTTTGCCGGCGGAGCGCAGCGCGCCGCGCACCTCTTCCTCCCAGCGCGCGCCGAGGCGCTCCAGCTCGGCGTAGCCGTCGCGCCGCTCCAGCTCGTGGAGCTGCGCGAGGCCGGCGGCCAGCGCGAGCGGGTTGCCCGAGAGCGTGCCGGCCTGATACACGGGGCCGTCGGGCGAGAGCTGGTCCATCAGGTCCGCGCGACCGCCGAAGGCGCCCACGGGCAGGCCGCCGCCGATCACCTTGCCGAACGCGCTCAGGTCCGGCCGGATGCCGCACAACTCTTGGTAGCCGCCGCGCGCCAAGCGGAAACCGGTCATCACCTCGTCGAAGATGAGGAGCGCGCCGTGCGCCGTGCACAGCTCGCGCAGGCGCTCGAGGAAGCCCGGCCGCGGCAGGTAGAGTCCGGCGTTGGCCGGCACGGGCTCGAGGATCACCCCGGCGATCTCGCGACCGCGCGCGGCGAAGATCGCCTCCAACGCGGCGAGGTCGTTGAAGGGCAGCGTGAGCGTGAGCGCCGCGAGCGCGGCCGGCACGCCCGCGGAGTCCGGCTGGCCGTGGGTGAGCGCGCCCGAGCCCGCCTTCACGAGCAGCGAGTCCACGTGGCCGTGGTAGCAGCCCTCGAACTTCACGATCACGTCGCGCCCCGTGCCGCCGCGCGCCAGGCGCACGCACGACATCGTGGCTTCCGTGCCCGAGTTGACCATGCGCACCTTCTCCACGCTTGGCACCCACTGGCAGATCGTGCGCGCCATCTCCACCTCGCCGGGGTGGGGGATGCCGAAGGAGGTGCCGCGCCGGGCGGCGTCCGCCACCGCTTCGAGCACCGGCGCCGGCGCGTGGCCAAGGATCGCCGGGCCCCACGTCCCGACGAAGTCGAGGAGCTCGCGGCCGTCGGCGTCCCAGATCTTCGAGCCGGCCGCGCGCTGGACGAAAAACGGCTCGCCGCCCACGCCGCGAAAGGCGCGCACGGGAGAATTGACGCCGCCGGGGATCCAGCGGCGGGCCTCGTCGAAAAGGGCGGACATTTGCTTTTTGCGGATTTCGGATTGCGGGTTTCGGATTTAAGGATGCGCCGCGACGGCCGGGACGCCCCGCGTTCCGCGTCACCTTATCCCGAAACCTTTCCCCCGAAATGCCCGCGCCCCCCAAGACGCCGGACGATCCGTTTGATTAC
>CALMOL010000385.1:7804-16880 GCA_937871685.1 uncultured Verrucomicrobiota bacterium | reverse complement strand
CCTCTGACTCCTCCGCGCGGAACCTCACCTCCACGCTCCACGACATGACCAAGAGCGCGATCAAGGCCCAGGGCGACCTCGCCCAGGCGCTCGCCGACGCGCTTTCCACCATCCAGGGCATGCCCAAGCCTGCCCTCGACGCAATCCAGAAATACCAGGAGATGCGCCTCAAGCTCCAAAAGCGCCAGGAAACGATGGTCGATGGCTACTTCGACGTGGTGAAGAAGTTCGATCCCACCGGCGCGATGGGCGCCAAGGTCGGCGCCGCCGCCGCCGCGCCCGTGAAGATGGCGCAGGACCTCGCGCAGAAGGCCGTGAAGACGCAGGTGGAGATCGTGAAGACTTTCGCCGGCTTCGTTGGCGGCGCGCTGGGCAAGGCCGTCGGCGCGGCGAAGAAGGCCACCGGCCGGTCCTGAGCCGGGGCTTGACGCCCCCGTGCTTGCGCCGCCACGATCTGGCGGCCCATGCCCGACGCGCTCCTCATCGACGACGAACCCCTCGCGCGCCGCGACCTCCGCTCGCTGCTGCCGGCCGAGATCACGGTCGTTGGCGAGGCTGCCCGCTTCGCCGAGGCGCGCGCCCTCCTGTGCTCGGCGAGCTACGACCTCGTCTTTCTCGACGTGCAGCTCCTTGGCGGCTCTGGCCTCGACCTCGTGCCGAACGTGCGCCCCGGCGCGCGCATCATCTTCGTGACGGCCTTCGACCAGCACGCCGTGCGCGCCTTCGAGGTGAACGCGCTCGACTACTTGCTCAAGCCCGTCGCCCCCGAGCGCCTCGCCCTTGCGCTGGCTCGCCTCGGCCCGGCCACCGCGCCTGCGCCGGCCCCGGCGGTCGCTGCGCCGCTGAAGAACGACGACCGCGTCCTCCTGCGGCTCGGCCCCGAGGGCGATCGCTTCGTGCGCGTGCAGGACATCCGCCGCGTGTCCTCATGCGAGAACTATTCCGAGGTCCAGCTCGGCGATGCCGCGCAGCTCTTTGTGCGCCGCACGATGAAAGCCTGGGAAGAATCGCTGCCGCCCGCGCAGTTTCTCCGAGTGCATCGCCACGTCATTGTAAACCTCGCCCACGTCGAGCGCCTGGAGCGCACCGGGGAATCCTTCCAGTTGCACCTCGCGGGCGTGGCCGAGCCGGTGCCCGTTTCCCAACGCCACGAGGCCGAGGTGCGCGAGCGGCTGGGACGTTGAGGCACTCCGCGCCCCCGCTTCGGTTTGGAACCACTCGGCGGAAAGCGCGGATGGGGGGACAAATCCAAGTTGGGGTCGGGTTCCGGCGGCTCCATTCTGGTCGGCCTTCCGGGCCGCAAAGGGCACGAGGGAGGTAGGTGATGACCAAGCCGAAAGAATCGAAAAGGCGGCTTCCACCGGGAAGCCGACCGTCTCGAAAGCTGCCAGACCGGCTACCTGCAAGACTACCCACCGGCTACCCCCAGACTAGCCAGTGGCTAGCTCCCCACCTCCCCGCGGGAAGCTTCCGGCTAGCCAGTGGCCTGCTCCAGGCTCCGCGCGGGAAGCTCCAGACTACCCACTGGCTGGTCCAGAGCTCCCCGCGCGGAGCTAAAAGCTTCCCGCGGCCACCTCCGAGCTACCCACTGGCTAGTCCAAAGCTTCCCGTGGGAAGCTCGAAGCTAGCCCGTGGCTAGTTCGGAGCTTCGCGCGACCAGTTCCAAGCTTCCCGCGAGGAGTCTGGAACTGCCCGCGGGAGGGTGTGGAGGTTCCCGTGGGAACCCTGGGAGGTAGCCGTGGAAAGGCTCAAAGCTTCCCGCGACACCTCAGAGCTGCCCACTGGCTAGTCCGAAACTTCCCGCGACAAGCTCTGGACTTCCCGCGTGGAGCCCAAGGCTTCCCGCAGACGCCTCAAAGCTAGCCACTGGCTTGCTCGCAGCTTCACGCGACAGGGTCAAAGCTTCCCTTGAGAAGCTTCAGCTTCCCGGGGGAAAGGTGGGAGCAAGCCGGTGGCTAGCTCGGAGGTAGCCACTGGCGGGAGTGGAACTAGCCTCGGGCGCTTTTCCGATGGAATCAGCCTAGCCGGCGACCCCTGCGGCTAACCCATTTGATAACTCCCCTCAGGAAAACCGTGTTTCCAGGTAGTGCGGGAGCATCTTCCGCCACCAGGGCCAGTCGTGCGCCACGTCGTGCCCCCAGATGTCGATCTCGCAGGGGATGCCCTTGCTTTGCAGGACGTTGCCGATGTCCCGCGAGGCCGAGGGCTTCTCGTAGTTACCCGATCCGGTGACGAAGTGGATGTGGCGCTTGGCGCGCAATTGCCCAAGGATGTGCGCGTCCTGGAGGTGGGGGAGATAGTCCATGGGCGAGTTGAAATATACGTCCTCGTCGTAGTAGCCGTCCGTGTAGTCTTTCAGGTCGTAGCAGCCGCTCATGGCGATGACCCCGGCGAAGAGATCGGGCCGCCGGAAAAGGTTGTTGGCGGAATGGAGCGCGCCAAACGAGGCGCCCGTCGTGATGATCGGCACGCGGCTTTGGCAATGGTTCCAAATGAAGGGCACGACCTCCTCGGCGACGTAGCCGTTGAACTGCTGGTGCCGGATCGCCTTGTAGCGCGGCTGCATCCGCTGGTTCAGCCAGCTCTCGTTGTTGATGGAGTTGATCGAGAAGACCTTCACCTTTCCGGCGTCGATCAGGTGGCCGATGGAGTCGATGAGGTGGAAGCGCTCGTATTCGAGGAAGTCCGCCGCAGCGGTTGGGAACATGAGCAGCGCGAAGCCGTAGTGGCCGTAAACGGCGACTTCCATGTCCTTGTGCAGGCGGGGGCTGAACCAGCGGTGGATTTCTCGGTGCATGTCGGGAGCAGGATGGAGGCGCCGGGCGATCTCGGCAGAGTTCGAGGATTCGACCCGTGCCCAGGGCGTTTGCCAAACGTGATTTGGCCGATTTCCAAGGCCACGGTGGGAAGCTGTCTTTCCGTCGGGTCGTTTCCATCGGTTTCCTGGGGACGGCGCGGGCTCGGCCGTCGCGGCGCACACGAATCGTGAATTACGCGCGGGTCGATCTTTCGGCGGACGCGATGCCCCGACGCACAGAGAAAGGTTAAAAAGTTTAAACATTTCCTTTGACACCCCTAACGTCAGGGAATAGAAGGCGCACACTCATCACTTCCATGTCGTCCACGATCACACCGCCGACTTGCTCGCAAGCGCCCCAGCGGCGCCGTTGCGCAAGAATGTTTTTGGTGACGTTCCGACTTGGTGCCAGCACGCACCAGAGCCACGCCAACGAATATCCCCACCAGAAGGCAGGCAGGCAGTTCATGGTCTGATTTTAGAATCCGTCCCTCGTGAACCCTGCTCGCCGCGCGGCCAGCAGGGTTTTTTGTTGTCCAGGCGGAACGGGCCCGCCTTCCCAAGCATCGGACATCCCCGCAAAATCAGAAGAAACCACCGGTCCTTAGCTTTTTTCCTTACCACCAAGACGAACGAATGCCCCGCCGCCAGCTCGAACTGGCGGCGGGGCGGGATCGGTCGCCAACACAGACCTAATTTCCTTGCGGGAACCTGCCTGCGAACCAGCAACTTCCCCAGGGCTGCCCCGCGCCAGCTGAGTGTCAAAACATCCATTGTTAAGACAATGGAATGTTAACGGATCTGTGTTGTCTTGTTATTCGCCTCAATTTTTCCATTTCAAAGGCTTTGCGCGCCCTTAACACGGCCGCGCGCTGGGAGGTGTGCCTGAAACACCGAAACAACCGCCGAGAAATCCCGCGGGTGCGAACTCTCCCCTGAGTTGGCAACGGTGTCCGCTTTGCGGTGAGGTGTTACCCACTCCTATATAGATGCCGCCGACCACGGAAGCGCCTGGATCCGACCGGTCGGCCGGCCACCCGATTTTCCTTCCTTTCACCGCGGGGTCGCCAAGGGGAAAGGCGGCGGTCTCATCAGCCGCCATGCGCGGGTTCGACTCTCGCCCCCGCTATGAAAGCATCGCTGGCTGGGGCGCGTTGTGGAGTGCGGTGGCTTGCCACCGCTGTCCTGCCGCTCCGCCACGGGAGCGAGCCAGCGAGCTTCGATCCGCCGCGCCGCACCGTCATCGCCGGTCTGGCTTGTGGCGCAGCCGGCACAACAGCGGTGGCAAGCCACCGCACTCCACAGCGCGCTCCCGCGCGCCGGATTCGAGGCCGTTTCTCCTCCGCGGCTCCGTCCCACGACGGGCGCGGCGTCAGGAGGTCCCTTTTCGGCTGCGTAGCTGAAGCAGCATAGCATCCCGTTGAAGCCGGGAGGACACCGGTGCAATTCCGGCCGCAGCCACCATTTGCCCCCGAAGTGTAAGAGAACTGCACGCCACCCTGCGACGGTGGAGGCTTGAGGTGCGAATCCTCACGGGGGCGCCACTTTCCCACACGGAAACCGTTGTGGCCGTAGCTCAAGAGTCAGAGCGCTTGGCTGTGAACCAGGCGATCCAGGTGCGAGTCCCGGCGGTCACCCCACATTCCGAGGCGCGCCGGCGAGGCACGCGCGCCCGCAAAGCTCCCGTAGCTCAGCAGACCAGAGCGGCCGGCTTCGAACCGGCGGGTCGCAGGTGCAACTCCTGCCGGGAGCTCCCTTTTCTGGAGGTCGATCCGGCCGCGTCCAGGCGGCGCGGCCCGATCAGCCTCCAACATCCTTTTCCCCTTTCATCCCGGCGTAAGTCCCAATTGGTAGAGGCGTTCCGCTCAGAACGAAGACGGTGCAGGTTGAATCCTGCCGCCGGGACTATTTCTCCCTGCCCGCGAATGCAAAGCATCGAGCACCCGGCCTTTCAAGCTGGTCCTAGCGGGTTTGAGCCCCGCCGCGGGTGCCAGTTTTCTAATGGTTGCGTGGTCCAATCGGTAGAGGCACGGCGTCGAGAACGCCGACGGTGCGGGTTCGAATCCCGCCGCGACTAACCCCCTCCGAACCCACCGTGGCAGGCGCATGGCGCCGGCCGGCGGGGTCATCCGATTTGCGGCAGTGAGACCGGAGTTCCTTCGCACTCCCTGGCAGAGCACGCCCCATGGGCGTTGTTGCGGATTCGACTCCCGCTGAGAAGCGGCGCAAGCCGTGGATCAGACCTCTGGTCGGTTTTCTCCGCAATCCCTTCGGCGCGCCCGGCGCGCCATCTTTTTCGAGGCAGTGAGACCGGGGTTACTTCGCTTAGAACGAACGGTCGCCGGTTCGATTCCGGCCCGCCCGACCATCGGGCGGTAGCGCAGGGGATAGAGCAGTTGGCGCGGCGTGGAAACGCGCCGTGCCATTCCTCAGGTTAGTTTTCTCCTCGAATCCCTTTGGGGCAGTGAGGATGGAGTTCCTTCGTTGCACACGAGACCAATCTACTCTGTCCGCCGTTTCTCCCCATTCTTCTTCGCGGCAGTGAAGACGGGCGTTCTTCGCCATGCCCCAGTTCACAACTATTCGGCGCGCTCCTGAGCGGAGTGCCAGCTACGGCAGCGGGTTCGATTTCCGACGCGGGGTGTGAGAGGCCCGTCTGATGTTCTCCGCGGACTCCTTTCCCGCGGCCGTGGCCCTCGCCACCGTCGCGTTTCAACCCACCACTGCGAGGCAGTGACGCCGACCCCTTGCCGGAATGCAAGGCTGGCCCTTCCTCCTCGCGCACCCCCAACCCCGATGAAGTTCAACTTCCTCAATTCCAAGCGCCCGCGCGCCCAGACGACCAACCTCGCCGGCGGCGATGCGTTCGTCGAGACGCCCAAGCTCGAGCTGGCCTCGCTGCTGCTCACCTCCACGCTCGGCGACCAAGCCTACCGCTCCGGCGGCACGACCGCCGGCCGGATCAAGCAGCTCGTGAGCGAACTCTCCGACAAGAAGTTCGCCGCGAAGGCCGCGCTCTACGCGCGCAAGGAAGCCGGCCTGCGCTCCGTCACGCACCTCGTGGCCAGCGAGCTGGCTCATTCCGTGAAGGGCCAGGCGTGGACCGCGAAGTTCTACGACCGCGTTGTGCACCGTCCCGACGACGCGCTGGAGATCCTCGCGTGCTACCTGGCCGCGCACGGCCGCCCGATTCCCAACTCGCTGAAGAGGGGCCTCAGCGCCGCGCTCGCGCGCTTCGACGAATACCAGCTCGCAAAGTATCGCCGCACGCGCGCCGAGATCACCCCCGTGGACGCGTGAACCTGCTGCATCCGCCCCACACCGAGGCGCTGCGCAAGCTCGTCAACGGCACGCTGGCCCCCGCGGAAACCTAGGAAACCAGGCTCACCCAGGCCGGCGCCGCCGAGAGCGACCTTGAGCTGGCGGAGTTGAAAAAGGACGTGTGGGCCAAGCTCCTCGCGCCCCGCAAGATCGGCTACTTCGCCCTCCTGCGGAACCCGCGGAACATCCTCCTCGCCGCGCCGGAACTGACTGACGCGGCTATCGCCTTGCTGACCGACAAGCAACTGATCGCCAAGTCGCTGGTGATGCCCTTCCGTTTCACCACCGCGCTGGAGGCCATGCAAAGCTCCGGCCTGCCGAGCGCGGGCCGCGTGCTCGCGGCTCTCTCGGACGCGGTGGACGTCTCGCTGGCCAACGTGCCGCGCTTCGAGGGCAAGACCCTCGTGGCCCTCGACGGATCCGGCTCCATGATGGGCCGCCCGATCAAGATCGGCGCGCTTTTCACCGCCACGCCCGCCAAGGCGAACGACGCCGACGTGATGCTCTTCTCGAACGACGCGCAATACGTGTCGGTCAACCCGCGCGACACCACGCTCACCGCGGCCGCGTGGCTCGAGAAGCAGTGCGAGGCCGGCGGCACGAACTTCCACGCGATCTTCCAGCGCGCCCGCCGCGCCTACGACCGCGTGATCATTCTGTCCTACATGCAGGGCTGGATCGGTCAGACCGCGCCCGTCGCAGACTTCGAGGCGTGGAAGAAGAAAGTCGGCGCCGAGCCGAAGGTCTTTTCCTTCGACCTCGCTGGCTACGGCACGCTGCAATTCCCGCAGCGCGACGTGTTCTGCCTCGCGGGCTTCTCGGACAAAACCCTGGAAACGCTCAAGCACCTCGACTCCGACCAAGCGGCCTTCCTCCGCCAGATCGAGGCCATCGAGCCGTGAGCGCCTCCCTCACCCCGCCGCCGGGGAAAGCTGCCGCTTTCCCCGGCGGCTTGCGGAAGGTTTTTATGGAGTGCGGGAGCTTGCTCCCGCTTTCAACGCGGCCGCGGACCAAAACGGCTCACCCGATCCGGGCTCCGCCGTCCGGCCCGCGGCGCTGCCGTGTTGAGAGCGGTGGCAAGCCACCGCACTCCACAACGCGGCTCGATACGACGGAGTGAGCGATCGCGGATGCCAGCACCGCCCTCCTGCGTTTGTTCTGGGCCGACCATGATCCTCCGATTGCTCCTGCCTCTTCTTTTCCTCGCGGCGGTCCTCCGCGCCGAGGAACCGCCCCGCGCCAGCCTGTGGGTGGATGCCGTGGCGGGCGAGCCAGTCGCCTTCGCCGACATGATGGAGGACCTCGCCGGCGCGCGCGTGATCTACCTCGGCGAAACGCACACCGTTCCCCGTCACCACCGCGCGCAGCGCGAGATCTTGGAGGCGCTCGCCGCGCAGGGAAAGAAGCTCGTGCTCGCGCTGGAACAGATCGAGGCCGAGCAGCAGCCCGCGCTTGATCGCTTCAACAAGAAGGAACTCGACGGCGAGGGCCTCGCCCAGGCGAGCGATTGGGCCAAGCGCTGGCGCAACTACGCCGACTACGTCCCCATTCTTTCCCTCGCCCGCGACCACGGCATCCCGGTGCTCGCCCTCAACGCGCGCTCCGAAATCATCCGCAAGGTCGGCCGCGGCGGCCTCGCATCTCTCGATGCCGCCGACCGCGGCACGCTGCCGCCTGACATTGAATTGAATGATGCTCCTTACGAGGCGTTGCTGAACCTCCAGCTCGCCGTGCACATGGCCTTCGATCCCGCCAAGCTGCGGCCGGTCTTCGAGGCGCAGGTTGCGCGCGACGAGGCGATGGCCGACCGCATCGCCGGCGCGCTCGCCCGGCCCGAGGCGCCCACCGTCGTGGTCCTCTGCGGCTCCGGCCACGCGCGCTTCGGCCTGGGCACGCCCGCGCGAGTGCTGCACCGCGCGCCCGGCACGAAGGACCGCATCGTGATTCTCGCCCAAAGCGGCGAGCTGAAGCTCACCGAGGCGGACCGCAAGCAGATGCGCGACGCGCGCGTGACCCACGACCAGTTGCACACCTTCGGCCGTCCCGGCGACTACCTGCTCGTGACCGAGCCGCCCGCGGAGAAGGCGAAATAGCACCCAAGCCACGGGAAGCGAGAGATGGTGGAGAGCCACGCGACCAGCGTGCCCGCATGAAGCCCTTCGAGAACCTCGCCGAAACCCGCACCCCGAACGGCTCGCGCTTCTCGCTGCACCGGCACGACGGCGAATATTTCCTCAAGCAAGACGGCAAGCAGCTCATGAGTTCGACGTCCACCACGTCGGAACTTGTCCTGGCGGATCTCGCCTGCGCGTTTCCCGGCGGCGCTGCCGCGCGAAAGGTTCTCATCGGCGGCCTGGGGCTCGGCTTCAGCCTCAAGCGCGTCCTGGAACTCGCGGGACCCAAATGGCACGTCGAGGTCGCAGAGCTGCTGCCCGAAGTCGTGGCCTGGAACCGCGAATTCCTTGGCGATCTGAACGGCCCCCTGCTCAACGATCCGCGGGTCCGCGTGCTCGTGGCCGACGTTGTCGAGTGCATCCGCGATGCCCAAGGGGAATCCTACGACGCCATCCTGCTTGACGTCGACAACGGGCCTACCTCCATGGTGCAGCCGCAGAACGCCCGCCTCTACAAGCGAGCCGGCTTCGAGCTTCTGCGCCAATCGCTTCGGCCGGGCGGGCGGGCGGCATTCTGGTCCGCCGTGCGGGAGCCCTTCTTCCAGCGGCATCTCGAACGCGCTGGGTTCAAGGTTTCCGAAGTCGCCTCCAAGGCCCATCCGCGCGCCAAGCGCGCCGCACACTACATCTACGTGGCCGAGCGCATCGAAGGAAAGCAACCTCCTCCGCCTACCGCGAAGCCGCCGCCGAGCCGGCGCTGACGCCGACTTCACGAGCGCACGACAGGCTTCGCGGATAAGGCGCGCCCCCACTTTTACCCAGCGTGGCCGCTACTGGGACCGCC
>CALMOL010000385.1:0-7704 GCA_937871685.1 uncultured Verrucomicrobiota bacterium | reverse complement strand
ACCGCCTCTAGCGTGCCGAGCGCACCCGCTGGCGATGCCTTGATTCACCCAAGCATTCAACTCCGCCGCGGCACCTTTCCAGCACACTCTGCAGGGTTCATCCCGTTTTTGTAGGAAGGGTAAGCCAAGCTCACGCCGAGCACGTGCAACGCCCGGGACGGATCGATGCGGCGGTCGCCGCGCAGCGTCTCGTGGACCGATTCCAGCGGCACCGAGGGCGGCATCGGGGCGCCGTAAGCCTCGGCAAGCCAGCAAGCCGTTTCGGCCTGCGGCCCCGGCTCGAGGTCGCCGACGACGAACGTTTCTCCGCGCACGCTCCTCGCGGCGAGAATTAGTGCGGCGAGATCGGCAACGTGGATGCGCGAAGTCGCGCGCGACCCGTCGCCGGGGATGCGATGCTGACCTGAGACGACACGCAGATGGAGGCCGCGGTCCGCGCCGTAGATCGCGGGGCAGCGGAGCGTGGTCCCGCCGATCTCGCGAAAGAGTTCCTCGGCCGCGAGGTAGGCCTCCGTCGAGGCGCTCCGCTCAGTGGGGATCGGCGTGTCGTCGTCGATGCGACCGGTGGTCGCGCCATAGACGCCGGTCGATGAGATGAACGTCACGGCGGCGGTCTGTTGAAGGGCCGGCATGATCGCCCGCTCCGTTGTGTCGTCGGGTGGGAATGCGACGACCACGTGGCTCTCGGGCCCGACAAGCGGTCGGACGATATCGGCATCGAGCGCGTCCTCGCGCACCACCTCGATTCCGGCCGCGCGAAGGACTTCGGCCCGCGCCTTGGAGCGCACCGTGCCGCAGACGGTAAGGCCGGCGGCGCGAGCGCGCTCGGCAACGGCGCGCCCCGTGTATCCACAGCCGAGGATGACGACGTCGAAGGGTTGGGTCATGGGAAGGTTCTTGTTCGCGGTCGGAAAGATTGGCAAGGCGACAAAACTCCTTGAAGTCGTCGACCTTGGGAGCGGCCTTCTTGCTCGCAATCGCTGCTCAAGGTAAACCCAAGCTCCGACAGTTCGGCCACATCCCATGATCTTCCCCCGCCTCGCGGCTTTCCTGATCGCTCTTCTCATCGGCTCTGCCGCCGTCTCGGCCGCGCCCCTCGTCTTCACTGGCGCCACGGTCATTGATCCGGGCACCGCCGCCGTAATCTCAGACGCAAACCTTGTGATGGACGGCGAGCGCATCGTCGCGTTCGGCCCGCGCGCGCAGACGCCAGTGCCGGCCGGCGCGAAGGTCATCGAGGCGAAAGGGCGCTGGATCCTGCCGGGCTACGTGGATTCCCACGTGCATTTCTTCCAGTCGGGCGGCCTCTACACGCGACCCGACGTGCTCGATCTGAACCGCGCTCGCCCCTATGCGCGCGAGACGGAGATGGTTCGCGCACGCCTTTCCGACGCGTTTCAGCGTTACCTCCGCAGCGGTGTCACGGCGGTGATCGACATCGGCGGGCCGCGCTGGAACTTCGAGATGCGCCGCCTCGCCCGCGAGAACCCGCTCGCCCCGCACGTGGCTGCCGCCGGCCCGCTCATCTCCTCGGTCGAGCGCCCCAAGCTAGACCTGGGCGATCCGCCCATCGTGAAGATCAGCACGGCCGAGGACGCCCGCGCGCTCGTCCAAAAGCTCGCGGCCGAGAAGGCCGACTACATCAAGATCTGGTTCGTCGTGGACGGAGCGGGAGCCGTCGAGCGCTTCCGCCCCATCGTGCGCGCCACGGTCGCCGAGTCCCGCGCGCAAGGGATTCGCGTCGCCGTCCACGCCACCGAGCTGGAGGCGGCGCGGGCGTCCGTCGAGGAAGGGGCCGATCTGCTGGTCCACAGCGTGAACGACCGGGACGTGGACGACCGCTTCATCGCCCTGCTGAAGGAGCGCGGCACCATCCTGACGCCCACGCTCGTCGTCTTCGAGCGCTACGCGCAGACCTTCGCGCAGAAGCTCCGGCTCACCCGCGAGGAGCTGGCGTGGGGCGATCCGCACGTCATCGGCACGCTGCTCGACCTCGGCCATCTCCCGCCGGAGTGGATTCCGGAGCAACTGCGCAACGCGGTGCGGATGCCAAACTTCCTCGACACACGCGCGGGCCGTCCGCAGGGTCAGGCGTTGCGCAACTTGAAGCGCCTCCAGGACGCTGGCATCCCCATTGCCGCCGGCACCGACGCCGGGAACATGGGCACGATCCACGGGCCGGCGATTTTTCGTGAGTTTGCCCTCATGCGCGAGGCCGGCCTCACGCCGATGCAGATCCTCGCCTCGGCCACGAGCGTCGCGGCCCGCGCGTGGGCGGCCAAGCCCGAGTTCGGCTCCATCGCGCCTGGCATGCTGGCTGACCTCGTCGTGCTGCGTTCCAATCCGCTAGACGACATCGCCCGCGCCTCGGATCTTGAGTCCGTGGTGCGCGGCGGTGTGGTGCACTCCGTGGCTTCCCTCGCGCCGGATGGCCCGGCCGAGACCGTGCAGCGCCAGTTCAACGCCTACAACCTGCGGAACCTCGACGCCTTCGTCGCTTGCTACGCCGAGGAGGTGAAGGTCTATGATTTCCCCGCCGAGCTTCGCTACGAGGGTCGCGCCGAAATGCGTAAGCGCTACGCCGAATTGTTCGCGCGCAGCCCCCAGCTTCACGCCGAGTTGGTGAATCGCATCACCGTCGGCGACGTGGTCACGGACCACGAGCGCGCGCGTGGCGTAGCCGACGGCCGCATCCTCGAGGCCATGGCGATCTATGAGGTGAAGGACGGCTTGATCCGAAGCGTGCGGTTCAAGCTCGAAGATCAGGCCCGTTGAGCAGATCGCCGCGCGGACACGGAAGCTTATGGAGGCTCGGTGACGTTTTGGAGTGCGGTGGCTTGCCACCGCTTTGGGCAAGGCGGCTTGCCGCCGCAGGGTCGGGCTCAGGCGGCGATGGATCGAATGCGTTGGCGAAGGTCTTCTCCCAGCGCGCCACCCCTGGCGCAGCAAGCAGCGCCGACCCAGAGCGGTGGCAAGCCACCGCACTTCAAAACGTCGCCAGCCTTCCGCAAGCCAAGCCAACCGGGCTTCGCCGTGCTACTCGAAGATCGAGAAGATCCCGCCGATGGCATCGAGGACTCCTTCGCCAGCATCGCTGGTGGCCACCTCGACCGCTGCTCCCACCACCTCCCCTGCGCCGGACCCGACGGCATCAGCGACCGGTTGTTGCTGTTGCTGAGTTTGCTGTGCCAGGGTTTCGATTTGGGCGCTGGCCAGGGCGGGATCGATCTCGGGAGACATGGGAGAGACGAAGTTTCGCTAGTTTCCAAGCGAAGCCTCGCGTGTAAAGGCGGCTTTCCGCCGCCCCGCGCTTCACGTTCCCATGTGGAAGCCGCCGTTCACGTTGAGAACGTGGCCGGTGATGTAACGCGCGCCGCTTGAGCACAGAAAGAGCGCGGCGTGGACGATGTCGGCCACCTCGCCCCACTCGCCCAGCGGCACCTGCTCGGCGGTTTTCTCGATGACCTCGGGAGGCATCGTCTCGGTCATCGCCGTGCGGATGAATCCGGGAGCGATGGCATTCACGGTGATCTTCTTCCGCGCCAGCTCGCGCGCGGCCACCTTCACCAGCGCGATCACGGCCGCCTTGCTCGGCGCGTAGTTCGCTTGGCCAAAGAAGCCGACCTGGCCAGCCACGCTCGCGAGGGCCACCACGCGTCCGCCCTCGCGCAAGGCTCCCTGCGCCGCGCCGCGCAGGCAGCGGAACACGCCGCCCAAGTTTACGTCGAGCACACTTTCGAACTCGTCGTCGCTCATCTTGGCCAGCGAGCGGTCGCGCAGGATACCAGCGTTGGCCACGAGGATGTCCAGGCCGCCGTGCTTGGCCTTGATGGCATCGAGCATCGCGGACACATCGGCGGTCTTGCTCACGTCGCCAGCGATGGCCTCGGCGCCCCCGCCGCAGCGCGCGGCCACCGCTTCGGCCTCGGCGCGCATGGCGCCGGCGGGATCGGGAAGGTAGTTCACAAGCACGGTGGCACCATGCCGGGCGAAGGCCTCGGCGATGCCCGCGCCGATGCCGCGCGAGGCGCCGGTGACGAGGGCGGTCTTTCCGGTGAAATCAAAGGGAGAGGTGGGAGCCATATTGCTTCTACACCCTAGCTGTCTCGCTTTGCTCGGCTGCCGATTTTCGATTGCCGATTGCCGATTGAAAGAGGATTCACGCGTGTCTGGGAATGCGCTGGCGCTTGAAATCGCGCTGCTTCCGGCGCATTCAAAACCAGAGCCGCGGCCTCCCCCAATTGGCAATCGGCAATGACTCACTCGCTCCCGCTCGTTCGGTCCCGTCCCAGCGGGACCACCGTCCATCTCCGGCCTGCCCCCGCGGGCCTCGATTGGAAATCGACCATTCCCCATGTTTCCTCCCCGCCTCCTCACCGCCGTGCCGATCTGCGACGGGCACGACTCGGCCATCAATACGATCAACCTGGAGCTGATCCGCCACGGCTTCGAGGTGATCTACCTCGGCTACCACCGCGGCGCGGCGGCCATCGTGCGCGCGGCCATCCAGGAGGACGTGAACGCCATCGGGCTCTCGTCCTACAACGGCGGTCACGTCGAGTTCTTCGCGGAGGTGGCCGGGAGGCTGCGTGCGCAGGGCGCCGGCCACGTCCGCATCTTCGGGGGCGGCGGCGGCACCATCACGCACGAGGATGAGAAGACCATGCTCGCCGAGGGCACCGACCGCCTGTATTTCGCCGGCACGCCGCTGGAGAAGATGTTGGGAGAAATCCGCACCCGCTACGGCCGGCCGCGCCAAGTGGACGCGCCAGCCGATGCCTCGGATGAGATGAAGTTTTCCCTCGCCCTCTCGGCCGCCGAGGAAGGCCGCGGGCCGGAAGAATGGCGCGGCGCCCCGCTGGGCGCCGCCGGCGGTAAGCCCCGCGTGGTGGGCATCACTGGGCCGGGCGGCGTGGGCAAGACCACGCTGATCGACGAGCTGGTGCTGCGCTTCCTGCGCTCCCGGCCGGAAGGGCGCGTGGCGGTGCTCTCACACGACCCAAGCATTCTCGGCAAGGGCGCGCTACTCGGCGATCGCGCCACGATGATTCATTCGCAGCACGACCGGGTCTTCATGCGCTCGCTGGGCTCGCGCGGGCAGGCCGGAGGGCTCGCGCCGACCACGGAGCGTTGCCTGCGCTTCCTGCGCTCGGCGGGCTTCGACCTGATCCTCGTTGAAACGGTGGGCATCGGGCAGGAGGCGGCGCCCTTCGGCCGCGAGCTGGTGGACCGCACGATGTTCGTGATGGGCCCGGACTACGGCTCGCGCCTTCAGCTACAGAAAATCGTGATGCTCGACGTGGCCAACGTGGTGGTGGTGAACAAGGGCGACTACTCCGGCGCGCGCACCGCCTCTGCCGAGGTGGAGCAGCGCCTGGCCTTCAACAAGCAGAACCAGCGCGTCCTCACCACTTGCGCCAAGCGCCATAAGGACCCCGGGGTGAACGAGCTGTTCGGGCTGATTACCGACTAAGTGCATGCGACTGAACAAGTCGGCCGATGCCGCCGCAGGCGCGGCGCGGAGCGACGCACCGAGAACCCTTCCCGCACACACTTAGCGGTTCAGTGCCCGGCGCAGCACGTCACGCTCGGCCTCGACCTCGGCGAGGCGCGCGCGGGCGGCGCGCAGCTCGGAGCGCGCCTCGACCAGGTCGGCGGCGGTCTTCGCGCCCGCGTCGCGCCGGACCGCGATTTCTTCGCTGTATGCGGCCAGCTCGGGGCGGAGTTCCTCGGTCTTGACGGGGGCGCGACGTGCCTCCACCAGCGCCGTCTCGGCCTCAGCCAGACGCGCGGCGAGCGCCGCCTCAGGGGCGCGCTGCTGCCCTGATTCGGCCGCCAGCGCGCGGGCGCGCTGCTCGGCGCGCGCGTGCATTACCTCCAGTTCGCGCGCCCGGCGCTGCCAGCGTGACCATTGCCACCAGCCCATGCCCCAGCCTACGAGGAAGAACGTGGCCGCCAGGATCAGGTGCAGCACGAAGGAGTGGAAGAGAAAGTAGGTGATCGCATCCATGGCTGGGACTGGGAAAGCTACTCGCCGATCCGCATCGCGCCGGGCGGGAATCCCAGCGCGCCGAGCCGCGCGGACCAGTCCTCGCGCTGCGCCGGCGTGACCGGCCCAGTGATGACGGCGGCCCCGTCTTCCAGCCGAAGCGCGCCGGGCTCGGACGCGGCCAGCCAGCTTTCGAGCAGCGCGCCGAAGCGCTCCGCGTTCAGCCACGCGGCCTTCTCCAAGGCCGGCGAGAACCTCAGCCCCGCCGTCTCCGCCTGCCAGCCGGGCTTGAGCCGCGCGCAAAGGTCGAGCAAGCGCGATTTCCAGCCCGCGTTGGGCAGCAGGCCAGTGAAGATCATCGTTCGCGCGGGCGCCACGGCGCGGGCGGCAAAGAAGGGCGGCGTCGCGGCAACGGTGATCCGGTTGTCGGCGGGGTTGAGCCGCGCCAGCGCGATGGACAAGACGGCGGCGGCCGCCTGCTCGCGCTCCTCCGGCGTCCGCACGCGGCCCGAGAGCAGCGCGTAGGCGTTGTGAAAGCGCACTTCCACTTTTTCCAGGCCTGGCACGAGCGCGAGCGCGGCCTGCGCCGCGGGCGTGAGGTCCACCTCGCTCAGTTCCGAGCGCACGCGGCCCTCGCCCGGACCCACGGCCGCGGCGGCCAGCGCCTCCAGGCGCGCCTTCATGCCGGGGAACGCCTCGCCCTCAAGGTGGATACCCCCGGAGTTCAGCTCCAGTCGGCCGATGCCAGGCAGCTCGGAAAATTCCACCGCCAGCGTGGCGAGCGCCGCGCGGTCGAATGCCGGCAGCGGCCCCACGAACGGATGGTATTCCACGCGCGAGCGCAGCGTGGCGAAGCCCCGGCCGCGCAACGCGCCCGAGAGGGCCGTTGGCAGGTCCAGGGCGCGGGCGGATTCCGGCAGGCAGCCCACGACCGAGACCATCCGGTCCGGCTTGGCGTCCGGCGAAGGCTCGTTGTCGATCTCCACGAGCGCGTCGAGCCGGGCGGGGACGACCACTTGGTTCCCGCAAACGCGCGCGCCCCACACGCCCTGCACGCGGCGGGCAGCCTCGGCGCGCGCGGCGGGCGTCTCCACCGTGCCCGAGAGCGTGGCGTCAAGATGATCGAAGCGCACCAAAACGTCGCGCAGGGCCGGATCATCCTGCAGCGCTTCGGCCGCGGCGGCCTGCAGCTGGCGCTCGAACGAGGAACGGAACCTCGCTTCATGCCAGCGCGAAAACACCCAAGCCCCCCCGAGGACCAGGAGGAGGCTCAGCCATTTCACAGGGGGGCGCATGGGCGAAACAAAAGCCCAGAGCGCACCCGTGGCCCGTAAAAAAACGAGGGCGCCCGTCGCCGGGCGCCCTCGTGAGAAACCGGAACGAGCCAGCGTGGCTCAGGAGCCGACGTAGGTGGCGTTGTAGGAGTCGAACTTCACCGTGGAGCCGGCGGACGGTGTGCTCTTCACGTCATACACGGTGTTGCCCACGAGAGACTGGCTTTGTGTGTCCCACACCATCACCGAGGCGGAGCCCTTGGACTCGGAGTTGCGCGAGGTGCGCACGGCGATGTAGCGCGTGTTGCTGCGGCGCAGGCTGGCGGCGCGGCGCGCGTAGGCGCGGCGGGCGTTTTGCTCGGCGATGGCGCGCTGGCGCTCGTCGGCCTGGTGCTTGGCAATGAAGTAGGCGGCGGTGCCGGCGAGGATGCCGACGCCGGC
>CALMOL010000384.1 GCA_937871685.1 uncultured Verrucomicrobiota bacterium | reverse complement strand
GGTTGCGCGCCGCCGCCGCCTGTGGGACGCGTCCCGATTTCCATGCCCTCCCCTGACCCGCTCGACTCCTCCCCGGCCAAGCCCCGTCGCACTCGCCTGCGCCGGATCCTGCTCATCGCCGCGGCCAACCTCATCGTGCTCGGCGGCATCGGCGCCTACATCGCGCACTACTACTTTTCAAAGCGAGCCGCCACCTTCGACCTCGATGAGCTCGGCCGCATGGACTCGGCCTCCACCATCTTCGACCGGCGCAACGAGGTCTTCGGCCACATCTACCTCCAGAACCGCGACCCCGTCGGCATGGCGGACATCTCCGACACGATGGTGAAGACGGTGATCGCCGCGGAGGACGTGCGCTTCTACGAGCACGGCGGCGTGGACGTGACTGGCATCGTCCGCGCGACCGTGCGCAACATCGGCTCCGGCCGCGTGCGGCAGGGCGCCTCCACGATCACCCAGCAGCTCGCGCGCAACACCTACGGCCTCTTCCAGAAGACGATCTACCGCAAGGTGCTCGAGTGCTACCTCTCCTGGCGCATCGAGAAGCACTTCACCAAGCAGCAGATCCTCGAGTATTACCTCAACCGCATCTACTTCGGCTCCGGCCTCTACGGCGTGGAGGCGGCCGCGCGCGGCTACTTCGGCAAGAGCACCAAGCAGCTCACCGTCTCCGAGTGCGCCACCCTCGCCGGCCTCATCCGCAACCCGAACAACTTTTCCCCCTGGCGAAACCTGACGAAGTCCGCCAATGCCCGCGATTTCGTGCTCAAGCGCATGCTGGACACCAAGGCGCTCACCCAGCCCGAATACGACGCTGCGCTCGCCGAGCGGCTCGTGGTCAAGCCGCGCACCTTCGCCACGTCCGACTCCTACGCGCTGGAAACGGTGCGCCAGCAGGTGATCCGCCGCGTGGGTCTGACCACCGCCACCTCCGAGGGCCTGCGCGTCTTCACCACGCTGGACGGCGCCGTGCAGCGCGCCGCCGAGAAGGCCCTGCGCAAGCGCCTGGACGAGATCGAGGCGATGACCGCCTTCGGCTCCCAGCGCCAAACCTTCGCCCAATACCAGGCCATCTATCGTGAGGGCGAGAAGAAGGTGGCCGCGCAGGCTGCCGTCGATCCCAAGGCCGCGCCCGTGAGCGTAGCCACGCTCGTGCCGCCGCCCGAGTATCTCCAGGGCTCCATCATCGCGATCGACAACGCCGACGGCGGTCTCCTTGCCGTGGTGGGCGGGCGCGAGTTCCGGCACTCGGAGTTCAACCGCGCCTCCTCGTCCAAGCGGCAGCTCGGCACGGCCTTCACGCCCATCGTCTTCGCCGCGGCCTACGAGCGCGGGTTCTTCCCCGGCTCGCTCGTGCAGGACGCCGTGATGGACAACCGCCTGATGATGGTCGGCGGCACCGCCGGCCTGCTCGGCGAGTGGGGCGTGGAGCGCGCCGACAACCGCTACGAGGGCCTCCTGCCCGCCACCTTCGCGCTGATGCGCGGCAAGAACGCCGCCGCCGCCCGCGTGGGCTTCGAGGCGGGCCTGGAGAACGTGCTCGCCTTTGCCAAGAAGGCCGGCATCGAGTCCGAGCTGCGCGCCTACCCGGCCTCCTTCCTCGGGCAGAGCGAGATCACGCTGCGCGAGCTGGCGCTGGCCTACACGATGTTCCCGAACCAGGGCTGGAAGCCGCCGGGCACCTACGTGGTCACCCGCATCGAGGACCGCACCGGCAACATTCTCTTCCAGGCCAAGGCGCGCGACCGGATGAAGGTCACCGATCCCAACGCCGCCTTCCAGGTCCACAACGCGCTCGCCGAGAACCTCAAGGTCGGCCCCGCCCGCGATTCGGCGGAGCGCGCCGGGTTCAAGCGCTTCCCGGCCGGGGCCAAGACCGGCACCTCGTATAACTCCACCGACATGAGCGTTCTTGGCTACACCACCGGCGTGACGTGCGCGGTGTGGGCCGGCTTCGACAAGTCGCAGACGGTTTTCCGCGGCGCTTTCGGCGGCGACCTCATGATGCCGGTGTGGGCCGAGGTGATGAACGCAGCCGCCCAGAGCGTGCCGCCCCGCGAGTTCGAGAAGCCGGCGGGGCTGCGCAAGGTGGAGATCTGCCAGGTCTCGGGAATGCTCGCCACCGAGCAGTGCGCGGAAATCTCGACCTCCTCGCTCGGCTCGCCGCGGCGGCGCACCACCTACATCGAGTATGCCACTGCCGCGCAGGCGCCCAAGCAGACGTGCAACTTCCACGTCGGCGGCGTGCTGCCGCTGGCCACTCACTTGCCCAAGGACATGAAGGAGCCCAAGGACGGCGAGCCGCGCCGGGCCGAGCGCGTGGTGGACCTCGCGCGCTTCGCGCCGGTGCTCGTCACCGCGCCGGCTGTCGCCGACGCGATGGATCCCTACAAGGCCCTGCGCCCGCCCGTGGAAGCCACCCAGGTGGCCGCGGCCACCACGTCGAGCGCCCCCGCGCCCGAGGTGCGCCGGGCCCAGCCCGTGCGTCCGCTCGACGTGAATCCCGGCACGCCCGCCATCCAGATCGAGAAGCCGCCGGCGATCGAGTTCAACTGATCGCTTTGCCACAGAGGCGCAGAGATCATAGAGGAAGACGGAAAGGAGGGACTGTCACCCGCGCGGACAGGGCCGCCCCTGCCGTCCCGCTGCTTTACGCTGTCGCCCGAGCGAGAGCGTTGATCGCGCATTGGTTGGCTTTTCCAGCCATGACCGTCCTCTGTGATCTCTGTGCCTCCGTGGCAAATCCTTTGGGTTCCGCGGAGAAATTCACCGCAGGCCGGGGATCGGCCCGTATCCGACGAAGTCGGGCGCGTTGTCCGGCGCGGTCTCGCCGCGGCGCGCGGCGGCGCTCGATACCTTGAAGTCGAATACGCTCACGCCGTTCTGCCGCTCGCCGTTGTAGGTGCGGCCGTTGCTCGCGCCGAACATCAGGCGCTTGCCGGTCTTCTTTGAGGTGCCCAGATACATCATGGCGTGCGTGACGGGCGGGTCGCGGTCCACGCCGTAGGTGCCAGTCCAGAACAGCAGGTCGCCGGGCTGCAGCTCGTTAATCTCAAAGGTGTCGTCGCGTCGCGAGACCACGGCGCTGATGCGCGATTTCTTGCGCACCCAGACGTATTGCTCGTTGGCCTGGCGCGGCACCTCGGCGAAGTTTTGCGAGCGCAGGAGGAAGTAGATGGTGCCGGAGCAATCCATGCCGCCCTTCTCGGGGTCGGCCGAGCCGTAGGCGTAGATCAGCCGGCGACGCGTGAGCGCGAGGGCACCCTCGATGAGCTTCTGGATGCGCTCGGGCTGCCCCGAGAACTCGCGTAGCTCGTCCACGCTGACGGACGAAGTGGTGCCCGCGCCAGGGCGCTCCGCGGGGGACGATCCTGAGCCGGCCGGCACCGCCGCCGCGCCCGCCGTCGCCGCCCCGGCCGCGCCGGAGCCTTTGGCAGGGCCGGGCAGGTTAGACGAGGGCGGGGGGGCAGGGATTCCACCAGTGGCC
>CALMOL010000383.1 GCA_937871685.1 uncultured Verrucomicrobiota bacterium | reverse complement strand
GCACCCTCCTGGCCGGCGCGTTTCTTTGGAAAACCAACCGCGACCTTGCCGGCGCGCTGCGGCAGTCGCGCGCCGCCGAGAAAGCTGAGCGCGCCGCGCTGCATGATTCCCTCCTCGCGCAGGCTCGCGCCCAACGGCGCAGCGGCCGGCAGGGCCAGCGGCTGGAAAGCCTCGCGCTGCTCGCGCGGGCCGCCCAGCTCCGGGTCGATGCCGCGCTGCGGGCCGAAGCCTGCGCCGCGCTCGCCCTGCCGGACGCAACGTGGGGCGAGGCGACCCTGCCGTTTGCCGTCCGCTCATATCTTTCCGCGATCGGCTTCAGCGCGGACTTTTCGCGCTACGCCTGCGCTGCGCCGCGCGCCGGGAGCGCGCCCGGCGACAGCGTGATCCGGGCCGCGGACGACGGACGCATTCTCCAACGGCTGGACAATCCCGCCGCCTCCGCGGTGGAGGATCACGACTTCAATGCGGCCGGCACACTTCTCCGCGCAACCCACGCCGATGGCTCCGTCTGCGTCTGGCGACTGCCCAATGGCGAGCTGGCGGCAACGGTCCGCGGGCCGGTCGCGCTGCACCCGCGAGAGGACTCATTCCTCTTCTTGGGCGCAGAAGGCACCCTCCGCCAGCGGGACTTAAAGAATGGCGCGGAGCAAACCGTTCCCGGCGCGGCCGCGGATGCGCTTTGGGTTTCCTTCGCGCCGGATGCCGCGACGCTCCTGCTCGGATTCGCCGACCGCCTCGAATCCCGCCGCGGAGCAGACGGCACCCTGGCTTGGAGCGCGCCGCTAGCTTGCGCGGAAACGCCGCCGGCTTGGGAATCGCGCGGCGCCTTCCTCGCCGTCGCGGAGCGCACGCGCCGGGAGATCGTCATTCTCGACGCGACCTCCGGCCGTCCGGTGAGCCGGGCCAGCGGGCACGCTCTGCCACCCTCGCGGCTGGCCTTTCATCCCGCGGGGGAATTGCTCGCCTCGGTCGGCCCCGACCGCACCTTGCGCTGGTGGAACGTGCGCAGCGGCGAATGCGTCTGGCAGGCTTCCGCCGCGCCCCGCGTGCTCGCCTGGTCGCCCGATGGCGCGCGTCTGGCGGCTGCCTCCGGCGTGCTCGAGCTGCGCATCCTCGCGGTGCAGGCCAGCGCGGTGTTCCGCGAGTTTCCCGCCGTTCCGCGCCCGGCGGGAAAGACCGAAGGCTCCCTCGTCTCCACGCTCGGGCGGAGCCATCTGGTCACGACCGACGACACCTCGGTGCGCGTGTGGGATGCCAAGGCCGGCCGCCTGCTTCACGAGCTGGCGCGGCCCGACGGCGGCGAGTCCACGGCCTTCCTGAACGCGGAGCGAAACGCCCTCGTCACCAGCGCGTGGCGCGGCAACGTGGTGCAGCATTCCTGGCCGCCCGATCCCTCCGCGGCCGGGGCGACGCTCGGGACCGGCTACGTCTTTTCCCCCGGCGCGACAAGCCGGGAATGGCTGGTTTATCGGCCCGACGCCCAGGAGCTTCTCGCTTGGCCGGAAGGCGATCCCCGGCGCGCCCGGGTCCTGCGCACCGGCGTTCCGATCTCGGACGTCCGGCCCAGCCCGGACGGCCGCTGGCTCGCGCTGCTGACCCAGCGCGGCACCTTCGCGGAAATCGCCGACGGCCCCACGGGAGCCTTCGTGAGCGACCTCGCCTTGGGCGCCCACGCGCGGGTGGATTGGTCACCGGACAGCCGCTTCCTGCTGACCGGCACCAACGCCCGCTGCCGCGTCCTGCGCAGCGGCGACTGGACGACCGTGGCGGAATGGCCGGCGCCCCTCGGCGGCGAGCCTTATGCGCGGGTGGAATGGTCGCCCAGCGGTGAGCGCGTGGCCACGCAAAGCGGCGCGGCCACGATTGAGATCCGGCGCGCGGGGAGCTGGCAGGTCGAGGCTGCGCTCGAAGCTCCCGCCGCGTTCGGGGCGATCCACGACTTGGCGTTCTCGGCCGACGGGGCGCGCGTCTTCGTCTTCGCGGGGGCGCACCGCATGTTTGAATGGAACCTCGCCGCGCTCCAGGTCGAATCGCAACGGCGGGGCTGGGCCGGAGACTAACCGCGCCGCGACCCGCTCAGCGCCGCACGCCAAACGAGTAGCCGCCGATCGCCCCGCGGCCGCCGCCGACGCGGATCTTCGCCACCGGGTCGTTCTCCTTGAGTGAGAGAAGCTGCGTGTAGAGATACTTGAAGTTCTCCAGCCGACGCTTCGGGATCACGCGGGCGATGAAGCGCTCGATGCTCGCCACGAAGGGCGTGTCCTCCGCCGTGAAGAGCGTGAAGGCGTCGCCTTCCGCGTGCGCGCGCCCCGTCCGGCCGATGCGATGGACGTAGTCCTCGGTGTGCTCCGGCACGTCGAAGTTGATCACGTGCGTGACGCCCGAGATGTCCAGGCCGCGCGAGGCGATATCCGTGGCCACCAGCACCTCGTAGCGGCCCTCGCGGAAACCGAGCAGCGCCTCCTCGCGCTCCCGCTGCGAGCGGTCGGAATGCAGCGCGATCACCTTGTGCTTCGCCGACAGCAGGCGCGAGGCGACGTGGTCCGCGCCCATCTTCGTGCGGCAGAAGATGATCACGCTCTTGTATTCGGTGCGGTCCAGCAGCGCGAGCAGCAGCTCGAATTTCTGCGCCGCCGCCACCGGGAAGAGCGCGTGCTCCACCGTGTCCGTCGGCGCGTTCTGCCGGCCGATCTGCACCGTGAGCGGATCCTTCAGCGCCCACTTCGCCAAGCTCTGGATCTCCGGCGCGATCGTCGCGGAGAAGAGTAGCGTCTGCCGCTCCTTGGGACATTGGTTGATGATCCGGCGCACGTCCGGCAGGAAGCCCATGTCCAGCAGGCGGTCCGCCTCGTCGAGCACGAGCATTTCGATCTTGTTCAGCGAGAGGTCGCCGCGCTCGATGAAGTCCAGCAGGCGCCCGGGCGTGGCGACCCATATGTCCATCCCGGCGCGAATTTTTTCCGTCTGCGCGCCGTAGCCCACGCCGCCATACATCACCCCCACGCGCAGCGGCGAGAACTTCGTAAAAACCTGGAGCGAGGCCTCCACCTGGAGCGCCAATTCGCGCGTCGGCTCCACGATGAGCCCGCGAAAGGCGCCCGGCTCCGCGAAGCGCGTGGCCATCGGAAGCGTGAAGGCGGCCGTCTTGCCCGTGCCGGTCTGGGCCGAGCCGATTACGTCACGTCCCGCGAGCACCGGAGGAATGGCCTGCTCCTGAATCGGCGTCGGCGTGATGTAACCGGCCGCCTGCACCGCGAGGCGCGCGTCATCCGAAAGCTGTAGGTCGTCAAATCCCATCCAGGACGGTAGCCAGAAAGCCGGGCCCGACAACCGCGGCGGGGGATCAATCCAGAGTCGGGCGCGGGCTAGGCAGATCCCATCCCGTTCATCGCACCCGTTGACGGCGGCTTCCAGACGCTCGAATCGCAAGCGCGCTGGCTCGCGGGAACGTCACCGTGATGGCGAGGCCACGCGAAGTCTGACGCGGCGACCAAGGTGCCGCGTGATCTCATCGAGCCGGCGCAGTGGCGTCCACGAAACGCCTCCCGCTCGGCCCCGTGCCGCTGACCTGAACCACCACGGCCTCGCGCACCTCCACGAAGTGCGCCACGCCCGCCGGCTCCGTGTAGAAGCTGCCGGCCGGAAGCGCCTTGAGCGCCGCGGAATCATACTTTTCCCCGTAGCCGGTGAGCCAAGTCCCCGAAAGAACGGTCACCTCCCGCGAATCGGGGTGCGTGTGCGGCGGCACCTTGTATCCGGCCGGGAACCGGAGGCGGATCGTGTAGGGACCGGGCTTGGCCGGATCACCCACCAAGTTCGCCTGCTCCACCCCGGGCTGGGGAGCGCCCGCCTGCGGCACCCATTTCATCTCGGTTGGGCTCAATGCCACGACTCCAGGCGTGGAAGCAACAGCCGGCGCGGCGGCCGACGGAGCCGTCTGCTGCTGCGCCCAGAGGATTCCACCTCCGGCGAGCAACGACAACGCAACGGGATAGATGATCAGGACAGCATGTCGGCGATTCATTTTCGTTGTGGGATCAGGAATGATTCGAATCGAAACGCACGGCCATCACACCAGCGGTTCCGCCCGCTGGCAGATTTGCAGGCCGATTCCCCATGGGTCGCGCAGCATGATCAAGTGATCGCCGGGCCGCTTGGTTTCGGCGTGATAGGTCGCGCCGGCGGCAATCAAGCGCGCTTGGTCCGCCGCCAAGTCCTTGCTCTTGAAGGCGACGTGGAAGAGCATCGGGTCGCGCGCGTGATAGTCCGGCGTTTCGACCACCGGGTTGCGGTAAATCTCCAGGCAAAAAGCGCCCGCGTCGTCCGTGAGGAAATGCATCTGCGTCGGCTGCGGCTGGTGGCGCGCGATGCGCAGGCCCAGGTTCTCCACATACCACGCGGCGACGGCGACGGGATCGGCCACGTCGATGGCGATGTGCTCGAAATACATGTCGGAAGGATTTCTGCGGGGGACTCCATCGGTTCGGCCATTCCGCGTCCTCGTCAAGCCGAGCGATGTCCTCGCGGCTTGTTCCTTTTCCCACGCCGCCTACCATTCCGCATCCCGTCGCTTCCTCCCCCGAGGCGCCTAGCCCCTCCTTCCTCTCCCCTGCCCTCATGGCCTCTCTAGCTGCCTTCGACTTCGACCTCGGCGAAGAAATCGACCTCCTGCGCGATTCCGTTCGCCGCTTCGCCGAAAAGGAAATCGCCCCCCGCGCGGCCGAAATCGATCACTCCAACGAGTTCCCCAATGACCTGTGGCGCAAGCTCGGCGCGCAGGGCCTGCTCGGCGTCACCATCGAGGAGGAATGGGGCGGCGCCGGCATGGGCTACCTCGCCCACATCGTGGCGATGGAAGAGCTCTCCCGCGCCTCCGCCAGCGTGGCCCTTTCCTACGGCGCGCACTCGAACCTTTGCGTGAATCAGATCCGCCGCTGGGGCGACAAGGAGCAGCAGAAGCGCTACCTGCCCAAGCTCATCACCGGCGAGCACATCGGCGCGCTCGCCATGAGCGAGAGCGGCTCCGGCTCCGACGTGGTCTCCATGCGCCTGCGCGCCGAGCGCCAGGGCGGCGACTACGTCCTCAACGGCACCAAGATGTGGATCACCAACGGCCCGGACGCCCACGTCCTCGTCGTCTACGCCAAGACCGCGCCCGACGCCGGCCCGCGCGGCATTTCCGCCTTCCTCGTCGAGAAGGGCTTCGCCGGCTTCACCACCGCGCAAAAGCTCGACAAGCTCGGCATGCGCGGCTCGAACACCTGCGAGCTCGTCTTCGAGAATTGCCGCGTGCCCGCCGAGAACCTCATGGGTGGCGAGAACGAGGGCGCGAAGGTCCTCATGTCCGGCCTCGACTACGAGCGCGCCGTGCTGGCCGGCGGCCCGCTCGGCATCATGCAGGCGTGCATGGACCTCGTGTTGCCCTATGTCCACGAGCGGAAGCAATTCGGCCGCGCCATCGGCGAGTTCCAGCTCATGCAGGCCAAGGTGGCCGACATGTATGTGACGCTGAACTCTTCCCGCGCCTACGCTTACGCCGTCGGCCGTGCGTGCGACCGCGGCAAGGTCACCCGCCGCGATGCCGCCGGCGCGATCCTGCTGTGCGCCGAGAACGCCACCAAGCTCGCCCTGGAAGCCATCCAGGCCCTCGGCGGCAACGGCTACATCAACGAGTATCCCGCCGGCCGCCTGCTGCGCGACGCCAAGCTCTACGAGATCGGCGCCGGCACCTCCGAAATTCGCCGCATGCTCATCGGCCGCGAGCTCTTCGAGGCCACGGCTTGAGCCTCGTCGCCTCGTCTGCCAAACGGAAATCGGTCGCTCATAGATCTCCAGCAAGCCCTGCTCCTGCTGGTGTAGCGCTCGCCGATCCAGCTCGACGCCGCAGGTGTTGAATCCTACAGCCCAGGGCTAGACCGAGAGGATGCTACCCAGGGTAGTCCTCGTTTCTCGGACAACCCTGGGCTGTAGGACTCAACGCCTGCGGCGTTGGGGCGCGGCGAGACACCATTTCGATCGAGGCCCGCGTGGAACTTGCCTCGAAGGTTCATTGCTCCGTCGCAGCTCGGAGCTGCGCTGCCGCTTGCTCGACGCTCTTTCGGAATTCCTCGCGCGTTTCTTGAAGCAGCCTCGGCCATTCCACCTCGGGCACGCAAATCTCCGCCGGTCCGCCTCTCCCGAAGGCGCCCATCCCGTGCAGCGCGATCCAGCGATGGTCGTAGTCGTGGGGGGTGGCGGCATCCCGGTCCAGCAAATACTCCCCGAAGGGAACGATGCCCTCGGGATCGATCGTCGTGAAATACCGCCGCAACTCGGGTTCCACATCCATGATCATCACGTCGACGCCCGTGCGCGCGGTGACATCCGCGCAGCGTTCCGCGTCGTAGCGCCCTCGCAGCCGGCCAAAGCAAAACCAAAAGTAGGCCTCCTGCGCCTCCCCCTGCGCGAAGAAGCACCGCGCCAACGCGATGAAGACCGGCGGCATGTGGCCGCCGAGGTTGTCGCTGATCCGACCCACCAATTCCCCCCTCTCATCGTCGCTCCCCTTCTCCAGAATCGCGATGTCGCGGAGCGCGCCGGAAGTGTCGATCGTGGCGTAGTCGTTCGGCGATTGCACCCGCCCCTCTGCGCGATCCACCACGTTCCCGCAAGCTGGCCGGCGCCGCGCTTGACCGAGCGGCTCCGAGTGAGTGGGATGAATTCTCCCATGATTCTCGACCTCAGCGAAAAACGCTTCAGGGCTATGCCAGCCGGCATCGATCTGTCACAGGTCACCGAACTCGAATTGATCGAGGCGAAGCTCAAGGCGGTTCCCGCGGAGGTCTTCGCGATGACCCAGCTCCGGACGTTGAACTTGGCGGACAATCCCCTCACTCGGCTGCCGCCCGAGTTGCTGGCGCTGCGGGAGCTGACGATCCTGAACCTTTACCTCTGTCCGCTCGCGGGCATCCCGGATTGGATCGCTGAGTTTCCGAAGCTCAAGTGGCTCAGCTTCTCCAACGGCGAGGAAATGGTTTACGTCACCCCGCGACTCGGCGCGATCGCATCCCTCGAGCGCCTGACGGTCAGTAGCACCAGCGTCGGCAACGACCTCGGCCGGTTCCAGCAGCAGCTGAAGCGGGTGCTCGGACCGCTGGAAGACCAGAACTTCAACGACTTCACGCTGCGATATTTCCGCGATCGCCAAGGCGCCCTCGACGAGTTGGAGACGATCGAATTCGGAGCGGTGGGCGCCCACGCGGAGTTCTGCCACCGCGTCCTGGCGGTCTTCCCCGATGCCGGGGCGCGACGGCGCCTCGCGGTGCTCCAATCTGCCGTCGAGAAGTTCACCGAGGCCGACAGCTTCTTCGCCGACCGCGCCTGGGAAATCAGCCACGAAGCGCAACTCCAGGCCGAGCTTCCCGGTCGCCGCGCGGCCATGATTGCCGAGCTAGAGGCCCGCCGGCCGGACCTGGAGCTGGCTTTCCCCGCGCTCGTGACCCCAGCCTGCTTTGATGCCGACGGCCGCTTCCGTCTGGAACTCCTCGCCCCACCTTCCAAGTGGGCCCACCGCCTGGCGGACGAACTGAGGAAAGCGGATCGCGAACTGGATGAACACCGACGTGGAGGTCCACGCTAATCCGACCGCGCGAGCCGTGAACCCGCCCGACCGGCCACGGGTCGGGCTTCGTCCTACCTGCGCGAAGGGTCGCGGAAGAATCGTCCTCCCTGTAACCAAGCCACCCGCCACGGGACCTCATCATCTAATGAACGCGATTGTCGCGACCAAGATCACGCGCTCGATGGGCGCCACCATCGGTTACTTCGCCAGCGGGCTCGTCGCCATCGCCCTGTGCGTGTGGCTCTGCAAGGTGATGGCCCGCGGGACGATCTCCACCGGCATCGCTCTCATGCCGGGTCTCGTCGGCCTTGTGCTGGTGGGCTTGGCTTTCGTCGCCGCCGGCACCGGCGCCTGCCCGGCCTGCGGCGCGGAGGTGGGCGGGCTGTCCACCACGGACAACGACGGCGTGCACTGCGAGAAGTGCCGCGCCTACCTCGAAGGCAAGAACGGCGAATTGCAGAAGACCGACGAAAGCCGCGTCGCCGCCACGCCGATCTTCGCGACGAGCCTGCCGGAGAAATTCGGGTTCCCCGCCGTCTGCTGCGTGTGCGGCGCGCCGGAAACCCGCCGTGAGAAGGTCAGCCTCACCACGAAGGATGCCTCCAGCGCGCTGACTGAATCGACGCTCGGCGTGTCGAGAACCACGAAGACCTCGGTCGAGGTGCCGCACTGCGCCCAGCACAAGGGCGGTGCCATGCTGGCCGGCACCGCGCCGAACACGCGGATCCGCTTCCGCTCCTACCCCTACCTGCGCGCCTTCTGCCAGCAGAACGGCACTACCCCGGGATAAGCGGCGAGCAGGTCAGCTGGCCCCCTCCCCACTCGGCAGACTTCGGCCACCCCCGGGCAATCGGGAAGTCGGAGTGTAGCCGCCGGCCAGCGGGGTGCCCGGGATCAAGGCAGGGACGTGAGGGAATCCACGACTGCGCGCGCCTCGGCGTCGAGCGGGCCCGTGCTCGCTACCGCGCAGAGAAATGCCTTGCCCTTGGCATTTCGCAGCACGTGCTGCCTCACGATGAGTTTGCCCGCGCCTGGGAGATCTCCGATCAGCTTGGCCGGCGACGCTTCCTTTGGCGCGGTGGGCGCGGAAGCCACGGCCTTCCCGCCGCCCGCCAAGGCGAGGCTCGCCGCCGCCTTCTTCAGCTTGTCCGCGCTGCCGCGGTCCGCCTCCTTCGTGATGATTTGGGAGAGGAGAAAATAGACCCCGTCGATCTGGAGGGTCGTCAGCGTCGCGGTCACCGGCCCGTCCTCGTCCGAGGTGTTCCAGGTCACCACCTTGGCTTCCACGCCGAGGAGCGGCGCCGTGCTCTTCTGGCCCTTCGACATGGACACCTTCTTGCCTTGGCCCTTCCAGTGCTTGACCATCTCGTTGACCAGTTCGTCCTGGTCCTCCGCGCTCTCGGCGCTCTCCAGGGCGAGATAAGCGTTGTGGTCCTTGTTCTGGGATTCGACGCCCGCGTCGGTATTCCCCGATTCCCAATCGTCCGGGAATTGGATCGTGACTTTCGGGGAATCAGTCGGCAGCTTGAATTCCTTCGCTTCGAGGGGAGCGACGAGGGCAAACGCAAGGAGCAGGGAGGGCGGGAGGCGTTTCGCGCGCCACCCGATTTATCGGTTCCGATGTGCGTGGCGAGTCGATTCGTAATCGCGGTGAAAACATTCTTCTCCCTCCTTCGCCGGCTGCTCCGCGGGAAGGAATGCCGGCCTCCCGCGCGCACCGACCCTGCAAGCAGGCGAACACCCTCGGGCGACGAAGCGCGTTTCTCGCCTTCTGAAGCCCCGTCCTCGCCCACCAGACGGCTCGCTCCAGAAGCGTCGGCTCCTCGCGGTCACTCGCCGCAAGCTCCCGCCGCCGTTTTGGAAGAGGGCGCGAGTCATGCGCAGGACCAAATCGGTTTTTCGCCTGACGATTTGGGTCTTCTGCGTGACCAAACTGGTCTTCCGCAAGACTCGCCGGGTCTTTGGGAGAGCGTTTGGTCTTTCGCATGACCGATTTGGTCTTCCCGAAGACCCTCCGGGTCTTCGGCATGAGCAAATCGGTCTTCCGCATGACCGCCGAGGTCTTGGATAGACCATTCCCATCGTGCGCATGACCGCGCCCCTCTTCCCCAAGACACTCGGTTTCTTTCGCATGACCAGTTTGGTCTTCCTAAAGCCAGTCCTGATTCTCCGCATGAGCAAATCGGACTTCCGCAAGACCGTTCCGGTCTTGCGCGGGACCGAGCCGCTCTAACGCAAGACCGCCGGGGTCTTGCACATTCCCCGAATGGTCTTCGCGCGGGCTCCGTTGGTTTCTCGGACGATGCGCCGGCTTACCGTTTTAGGTCGGTCACGATCTCGGCGAATTGGGCGAGGGCGGCTACACCCGTTTCCAGGGCGATTGAGCGATGCATGGTCGCGGGTAGCGCACGCGTCCCGCATGCCGGGCCAATCCGAAAGAACAGGCGCTGCGCGCCCCGTTTTCAGGGGCCGCTGGGCGGGACGCCCGGCGCAGCACGCGGGGTGCGTGCGCTACCCACCCGTGGCCGCGATCAATCGCCTTGAAAAGCGGTGTGAATGCTGGGTGAGTCGACTGGTTGGCCCAGGATCTCTTGTTAACGTCGATTCGTTAGATCTTCGAAATGAAATCCTTCGCCCCCTTCGGGGGCATCTCCGAGAAACAGCGCCTGGTTTCGCCACACATAGATCACATGGCCATCTCCCGTAACGACGATCTTGCTGATCCGGTGCCCTTTTGCCGCCGCAGACTTGATGGCGGATTGAACCCGGGAAAGCGCCGCCCGTTTTGATGCATCGGCGATGGCATCCAGATTTGAAACGAACCGGATTTCTCCGCCTTTTGCCTTCCGCGCAATGAGGCGCTGATCACGAAAAAGCACGGAAAACTCGGTTCCGAACGCGTGGGCGAGAGGGTAGATTTCGCCGAGTTGCCAGTCGCGCTTGGGGAGGGCGTCCACTGCCTGCTGTAGAATTCGAATGGGTGAAAGCAACTTTCCCAGGTAAATTCCACGCCAGCCGTCGCTCGTTTTGTCGAGCTCAAGGACGAATTGCCGACTGGGAGTGATGCGGAACCGCCCCGCGCTCTTCCGCGACTGTTTCAGGATCTCGGATAGTTCTGCGTGGGGCTCGATCAAGCCGCCGTCCTCGGTGCGGATGGTTCCCTGTGAGTCGCGAGTGCAAGCTAGTCCTTGGTCAACGTTACCTGGATACGATTCTCCAGCACCTAGCGTGGCTTCATCGACAGAAAGCTCGTCCGGCGCAGGGTATCGAGGAGCCTTGGCTACAGGTTGTGGGGCCGCATTCCCGACGGCTGGCCAAAGAAAGTATTGATTCCGTTCCGCGCCCACGAAGTGCTCCCAATCCGCTTTCTCGTAAATCATCTCATCGACCGTTTTACTCGCATAGAGGACCTTCAGCACGGCATGTTTCTCGACGCCGCCGGCGCTTCTTGTTTTTCGTAGTAGCCGCCCAAGGGTTTGAACCCTTTGTCGGACGGAGGACGAAGCCGCCACGATGATGCCAAGGTCAGCGGAGGGAACGTTGAAGCCTTCTATCAGAGAGCGAGCGGATATGACGACCTGCGCGCTGCCAGATCGAAACAATCGAAGGGAAGCAGCCCGCAGTTGATCGGGAAATTCACTATGTTCCGCAACCACGCCGAAGCCTTTCGCTCGCAACAGCAAAAACAGTCGCATCACCTCTTCGATGCTCTCATGAAAGAGAATGGCTTTCGTCTCCGGGTTTTCCGCAAAGGCCTGCGTCAGGATTTGAACCACCGCCTCGCCACGCGCTTCCATCCGAAAAAGGAGCCGCTTTCTTTCGGCCGTGAGGCCGACAAACCGAGCGGCAGATTGATTTCGCATTCCGGCGGCTGAGCGGCACCACCGGATCAGCCCAAGTCCCTTCCTCCCGGGTCGTTCCAGTTCTTTACGAAGATCCTTTATCTCCCGACTGATCCGCTCGTAGTTGACGCTTTCGTGCGGCTTGAGCGCGAGCCCATAGTGAAGGATTTGGAAGGGAGGCAGAACCCCGATCCGAATAGCCTTCGAATAGTTTAGCTCGAAGACCACCGGGCCGAGTTCTTTGCCAAGCACGGTATCCTCGAATGCGAGGGAGGCGGAAGCTTCCTCGCTCGACTCGTCATCTGGATCTGAATCGTTCTCGCGCTCCGGAGTTGCGGAAAGACCGAGAGAAAAGGACCGCTTGGCACTGAAAACTCTCTGCATCTCCGCCGCACCCGCGCGGTGACATTCGTCGACGACCAAAAGCAAGGAGGACGCCAGTCCCTTGATGTTGGTTAAGGCGGGAAGCTTCTTCGAAGCCGAATTTAGCACACAGATTAAAATGCGGATGCGATCGTCGAAGACAGCGCTTTCCCCACCTCCCATCAGGCCGATGGCGGTTTCGGGTAGATTGCTATGGGCGAGTAACTCCTCTCGCCACTGATCGAGGAGAACGGTTGTCGGCACGATGATCGCGACGCGCAAATCCGAGGCCACCTGTCGCTGAAGCCGTTCAATGATGGCCAGTGCTAGGATCGTTTTACCCGCACCCGTGACAACTTTAATAATGCCGCGTTTTCCAGCCGAAAACCAATCTTCCACGCATTCTCGTTGCCACGAGTGGAGAGTGACACCGCGAGTTAATTCCCAATTTCTGGGTAATTCTAAGGGGATAGCCTTCGCGGGAGTTAACGGCTCCGCTTGGACCGCAGGCGAGCGTCGTTGCCAGAACTGCATCTGAAGCAGCTGCTGTAGATGAAGCTCATCGGATGGCTCCATTAGTTTCGTATCTGTCACAGGAGAGAGGCTCCGTGGTTGCGATAGGATGAGCAAGGCCTCCCCGCGGCTTCGAGGAGCGGTGAAGCGGCGGAGTTGCCCGCGCCTCTGGCGGAGGTGGCCTGTCGGCCGGCGGCGGCGCGGGTGTTGAGCGTCCCCTGCGCCGGGGTGCCGTCGAGTTTGCACTCCAAGTCCTCGCCGATCTCGGCGACGAGGAAGGCGGGCCCCGGCCGGTTGGCGCTGTCTTCAGGGCTTCGTCCTTCAACCAGACGAGGTCGAGGGTGGCATTGTCACGCTTGAACGCTTGGCGTGAAAGGTGGCGGGCTGAGCGTGGCTCGGTCTGAAACCTCCCGGCTTCTCGCTCACGAGCGCACCACAGGGCTCGCGGCAAAGGCGCGCTTCCGTTTTGCCCAGCGCGGTGGCTACTGGGACCGCTGGCATCCTTGCCGGCAGGGTCCTCCTGGGCACCTGACTTTTCTCCTTCGGGTCTCTGCGGGCCGCAGAAGGCAAGCCCATCCAAGAGCCCGAGAATCCAGGTGCCCAGAACGGACCCTGCCGGCAAGGATGCCAGCGGTCCCAGGAGCGACCTGCCGCAGCGGGCTGGGCGCACCCGCTGGCGGTCCCTTGATTCACACCAAGCGTTTGAGTCGTCCCGCGAGGTCATAAGCGCGCGTGCGGCGCTGCGGGTGGTTCTCGCTCCAGCTAGACCTCATCCGCGCCTCCTCGTATGGTGTGCCCGCAAATGTCCGCGGGCGCTCCAAACCATCCG
>CALMOL010000382.1:15218-16425 GCA_937871685.1 uncultured Verrucomicrobiota bacterium | reverse complement strand
ATGAAGAAATCCTCCCCCGCGCCCTTTTCTCCCTCCCGCCTGCGCGGCCTCGTGATCCCGCTCGCCGCGGGCGCCGCGGTGGCCGCGGGGCTCTGGACCGCGCGCGGGCAAGCGCCCATCGTGGTGCCGCCGACGAGCGGGCAGACGCCGCAGATCGCCGTGCCGCCTGGGCCAGCCGTGGCGCCGCAGGACGACGTGGAGCCCACGCCCACGCCGGCGATCGTCACGTCCACGGCGTCGATCGCGCGCATCGAGTCGCGCGACTTCGTGGGCGCGGCCGGCTGCGCGTCCTCGATGTGCCACGGCGGCGGCCCGGTGCCGGTGGCCGCGGTGGACCTACAGGCCGATCCCGGCACCACCGCCCCGGCGCGCAAGTGGGAGACGCCGGTCACGGCCGAGCGCTACGGGCGCAACGCCTACACGATCTGGTCCGCGAAGGTGGGCCCGCAGGGCAACCGCCGCGCGCTCGACCCGCACGCCACGTCCTGGGTGACGATGTCCAACCCGGATTACAACACGTATTCCCGCCAGGCCGGCGTGGAGGCCGCGCGCATCTACAACACGCCCGCCCAGCCGGACCTCGGCTCCGCGCGCCGGGACACGCGCTGCACCGTGTGCCACGCGCCGATGCTCACCGTGGACCCGGATCGCATGGGGCCGCTGGCGCGCGCGGAGGACGGCGTCTCCTGCGAGAGCTGCCACGGGCCGGCGCGCGAGTGGCTGCGCTCCCACACGCGGCACGACATCACGAAGGCCCAGCGCACCGCGCTCGGCATGCGCGACCTCGACAACCTTTACGTCCGCGCCAACAACTGCATCGCCTGCCACCAGGTGCTGCCGCCGGAGATCGCGGCCACGCAGCACCCGCGCCTCCATTTCGAGCTGCATGACCAAACGGACCGCGAGGGCAAGCATTGGCGCGATCCGGGCGGCTTCTTCGGCCCGCAGCAATGGCTCGTCGGCCAGGCGGCCGCGCTGCGCGAGATGAGCTGGGCGCTTTCGCAGCGGACGCCGGGCGCGGAGGAAGTGAACGATTGGCGCGCGCTGGCCTGGGTGCTTGGCAAGACGACCGCGGTCCTGCGCGGTGGGCTGCCGCAATTCGATGGCCTGCTGGACGTGGAGGCCGCGCGGCCGGCCGAGGCCTACGCCCGCGCGAAGAGCGACGGCGACCAGCTCGCGAAGGTCGCCGCGCAGCGCCAGATGGACG
>CALMOL010000382.1:14648-15208 GCA_937871685.1 uncultured Verrucomicrobiota bacterium | reverse complement strand
CCCGATCCGGCGATGCAGGCGCTGATCGACCAGACGAGGGCGCCGCGCGCCGACTGCTGCGCGAGCTGAGCCGGACGGAGGGCGAGTTCGTGTTGGCCACCGCGGTGCCGAAGGAGGTGCTCGGGCTGCGCGCGCGTCGCCTGACGCAGGCGCTGGTGAGTCTCGTGGACACCTTCCGGAAGCAAAACCCGACGCGCTGGAAGAAGTCGGCCGAGGCGCTCGGCGAGATGCGCCGCATCGTGGGGAAGATGAACCGGAAGGCGGATCCCGGGTCGTTCGAGGCGGAGAAGTTCCGCGCGCAGTTGCAGCAGTTCCAGCGGGAGATCGACGACGCGATCGGCGCGGCGCCGGTGGCGTCCGCAGCGCCGGCGACGACCACGACGACTACCACCATGACCACGACGACGCGGTGAGGCGAGGCGGTTCGATTTCCGAGGTGGACGGCACGGTCCCTCGCGCCGTCGCGGGTGCGCCAGCGCCGAAGATTACAGGCGGCTCTGCCGCCGCCGACGGGCCGGGGGGTAGCGCCCTACACCGAGAAGGCCAGCGCGGCGCGGCGG